>NZ_JBVAYG010000003.1:0-278749 GCF_055413365.1 Pseudaeromonas sp. HNCC25DJ182
TATTATCCTATTATCCTATTATCCTATTATCCTATTATCCTATTATCCTATTATCCTCTTAGTTGTTTATATGGTGTTTTGTTTGGTGATTGTGTTCAATATGATTATATATGCATCAGGTTAATTTTAAATATGGATGCTTAAGCTCCATCGACATTTGTCTTATGCGGCCTTTTCTTATTGGTATTGGTGATAGTTATAGCGATCACAGAGTTGTTTTGATAATCGCTATTTCGTGTTGTCAGCCTTGACTTAGGCGCCCTCTATCAGGAATGATGTGGATTCTATCGAGTATTATGATGGAGATGTTTATGGGGCACAGCAAAATAGCCAACCTGTGGCATATAGGTGCATGGGTTGGAAGAAGTGTAATGACTTCTTTTATAATTGGCTATTTGCCAGATGAGATGATCCATATTGCATCAGGTAATGTATCCTGCAGGGTATTATTATTTAATAATTATTCAGCAAATAGAATAGACCATGGGTACAGTTGTGATATTAGCGTATATATAGGATCAGACTTTGACCCAATATGATGGATGCCATGCTGTATGGCCAATGATTAAGTCTAGGGAGCAGACATTATGCTGACCGAATTTAACCTCGCCGATTGGAAAACCGAGGACAAGGAGTGGGTGGAGGCGCGTAAGCTGCAATGGAAAGAGCTTGAAAAGCGCTGGCGGGTTGCCGATCCCTCGTTTAGTCGCCGCAAGTATATGCCGATATTTCGGGACTTTTTCCTGACCGGTAAACTGGACTTGGACGATTTTTATGAATCGCAAGGGGGCACGTTTACCCTGATGCTGTTGCATCCGAATCAGACCTATGAGCAGTTGCGCTTGTTTATGGATGCCATCGTGGAGACCCATCGCTATTCAAGACTCTATGAACAGTACGATTATACATATAATGCGAGTGTGATGGGGGCCCAGAGCTTTCATCAATTTGAAAAACTCGGCGGCGAAGGGTTGTTTTATGGCCTGGATGAGCTCTATGCCCGTCTGTTTTTTGGCGATCATTGCCATGATCCCAGGGTGATGAAATTTGGCGGATATACGTTGGGACGAATTAATGCGCTACCTGAGCAGGTATTTGAATCCTATCTTGGCTTTGCTGCCTTTTTTATGCTGGGGGTTACCAAATATCCGTATGTCCGTGAGCAGTATATGGCTGAATATTGGTACAGCGCCATCGAATATAATACCAAGCCTTTTGCGCAGATGGAGGTGCTGCCGATGTTCTTGCAGGCCATCTACTATTTTGACGACTACGATGTGCAGGATGGTGTGGCTGGCCGCCGCAAATTGGCCGATGCGTTGCGGCAGATCCTGGATAACCGCCCCTTACCGGATGAGCTGGCCGAAATCTGGCAAACCATTAAAACCTTGCAGGGCGGTGATAGAACCAAGCTGGAGACGATGCGTAACCGATGTTTGGGAACCTCAACCATACCAGAGGGATTTATCGCATGATGGATGCCACGCTGTACTGCCAATTTACCTCGCCCGCGCAATTGCAGGAATGTCTTTACTATTTTGACCCGGCTACCAGCCTGCCCTTTGCCGATGAGGTCGAGCCGGAAGAGGCCGAACGGATTGAGGCGGTCGAGCAGTTGCCGGCGGCCGATGCCATCACCCAGCAGGAGGTGCTGGCGGCGTTTATCGATCTGCAACTCGATGACAATGATTGGGAAGAGGAGCTGGCCGGCCTGTACCTGTTTATTCGCCGTTTTCAGCCGACCACGTTGGCAGTCTACTTCGATACGCTCGAGGAGTACGCTGCCGTCTGGCTGGCCGGCAAGAAGAAATGGCAACCCCTGTATACCTTCGGTGACGATGCCGCGCTCGATGCCGAGCTCTACGCGCTGGACAATACCCAACCGGGGTGGCACCAGCGCCTGCTGCGGGTCCTGGCCCACTGCGGCTCCTCGCTATAGCAATAGTGGGCTATAGCGGGGGGCTGCTCTCCAGCGGTCTGCGCATATAGACAGCTTGCTCTCCATATTCGCTTAAGTCTTTATTGGCGGCCGCCGGTTGAAACCCGTAGCGCGCCCAGTAGCGGTCGGCGCCTTGCACCGCGACCAGGGAGAGCTGGCGGCGGCGTTTTTTGCGGGCGCAGTGCAGGGTCTGTTCGACAAAGAGCCGGGCGATCCCCAGGCCTTGCGCCGCGGGGGAGACCACCACATCGTGAATATAGAGACTCTCTTCACCGGCCGGTTGCGGGTAGCAGCGATAGAGCGCCGCCGGTTGCCGCGCGTCCCACGGATGAGCCAGACAGTAACCCAGGATCTGCGCGCCACGGCAGGCCACCAGGCAGGTCTCTGGCCCCAGCGTGGTTTTGGATTTCAGCACGGCTTCACTTTCCGGCTCGACGGCATAATAGGCTTCGGCCTGCAAGGCCAGAATGGCGGGCCAATCTTGTTCCTGGATGGGGCGGATCGTCAGTTGTGGCATGATAGGGGCGGTGCTAAGCATCAGTCCGGACTGTGGGCGAGGGCTGATTCTAGCAAAAACCGATGCCGAAGGCAGCGGCCGCGTGTGCGGCGCGCTGTGTACACCGAGCCGAGGGCCGAGAGCCAGAGCAGTATGAGCCGCAGGAGCCAGAAGATGAGCCAAGAACTAAATCCGACTAGCCCGATGAGCGATCAGGAAGAGTGGGTCGACTGGGTGGATGCGCAAAACCAGGTGCTGATGGCGGTGCCGCGCAGCCGGGTGCGGCGCGAAGTGCTGTGCCATCGCGCCACCTATATCTTTATCGAAGATCGCCAGGGGCAGCTGTATGTGCAGCGCCGGACTCAACTGAAGGATTATTGCCCCGGCATGCTGGATGCCTGCTGTGGCGGCGTGGTGCAGACCGGCGAGGAATACCTGCCCTCGGCACTGCGCGAGCTGGAGGAGGAGATGGGCATTCGCGATGTCCCGCTGCAAGCCTGGGGCATCTTCTACAGCGAGCATGAAGACAATAAGGTTTGGGGCGCTATCTACAGTTGCCGCTACGAGGGCGAGTTGCAGCTGCAGGCCAGCGAAGTCGAGTATGTGCAGCGGTTGAGCCCGGAGCAGATCCTGGCGCAGCAGCATGAGTTTATGCCCGATTCCCTGGTGGCCTTTAACGAGTGGCAGCGCCGTAAGGCACACGGTCGTGACAACATTCAGGTGTGAAACCGCCATCAGACAAGCAGCAGGCAGAAAAAAGCCGGGTGATGGGTGCCCGGCTGATTTCAGGGTGACGATGACAACGGAGCCTTGTTTTAGAGCCAGCCCTTTCGTTTGAAGAAGAAGTAGGTGGCAAATGCCGAAAGCAGCATCAGGCCGATGGAGAAGGGGTAGCCATAGTCCCAGCCCAGCTCCGGCATTTTGTTAAAGTTCATGCCGTAGATACTGGCAATCCAGGTGGGTGGCAGGAATACCACGGCCGCAACCGAGAAGATCTTGATGACCTTGTTTTGCTGCAGATTGGTAAAGCCCATGGCCGCTTCCAGCTGGAAGTTGATCTTGTCGAACAGGAACTGGGTGTGGGGCAACAGCGACTCGATGTCGTGCAGCACCTCGTCGATGGTCTTCTTCTGCTCTGTGGTCAGGTGCTGACGCACGGTACGGCGCAAGAACCGCAAGGCGCGCCGGGTATCGTGCAATGCCAGACGGATTTGACTGTTGGTCTCTTCCTGGGACATCAACTCCTGCAACATGGCGTGGATCTCGTCATCGTTCAGCACCTGCTCGGAGGTTTCCTCGAGGGTGGTGTAGCCATCTTCGATGAGATCCGACAGGTATTCGACTTTGAGATCCTGCAACTCCAGCAGGATGTCCATGGCGTTTTCGATTTCCACCCGATCGTGGCGCATATAATGGCGCAGCAAACGGACCACGCCGATATCTTCCTCACGGAAGCTGATCAGCAGGTTGTTGCGCAGGGTAAACGACATGTTGACGCCACGGGTTTCGCCGCCGATCCGTTGCGGGAACAGCGAGAGAATATGCATGCCATCTGTGTCCCAGTAGAAACGGGCCGAAGCCTCAATTTCGTCCAGCTCCTCTTCCTCGGGCACATCTTCGAGGAACAGGCCACTTAACCATTCGCGCTCGTCATCATCCGGTTTATAGACATCCAGCCAAATGCTATTCGGCGGCAGTACGTCACTGGTTGTGAGCGGTACCACCTCAAGGACTTTATTATTGAGCATGTATGCGGTGATCATTGAGTCCCCTTATTGAGTCTGAATGGGGGTGTAATTTTGCCAGTCGCACTATACGCGCCCTTCTTTACATTGTCAGGTCTGATGCCGGAGCCGGTTGAAAAAAAGCAGAATTATCCGGCCGTTGACGGGGCTCCCTGCCGAGTGTAGATCACAGATCCGAACTCATTTGCGAACTTGTACTGCAATCTGGCGGGTGGAATGGTTTACTTGGGCCCCATAAGGGAAATGGCGTTTGGATGGAAAGCGAGGATCTCCACGAGCATGCGGTACCGAATGATCACTCTGATGCTGAGCTTGATGGCCGCCGGGCTGACGCCTGCGGCCGCCGAGAGCTACAAGGATGTCAAAATCACCCCGCAGACCGAGGTCAAGATGCACTTTTATGATGTTTCGGCGGCTTCGGGGGCGGATCTGCAACAACGTCTGTTGCGTACCGCACCGACCAGTAGCGCCGGTCGTCGCGCCATTGGCAAGGCTATCTATCAGTTGAGCTGGCAGCTGGATATGAGTCAGCAGAGTGAGCATTGCCAGCTGTACGGGGTCAAGGTGACGACCAAGGTGGAGCTGACCATGCCGAACTGGTTGCAGCTCTCCTCGTTGGCCGCCGAGACCCAGAGCAGCTGGAATGGTTTCTTGTCGGCGATGCAGGAGTATGAGGGACGCCACAAGTCCATCGTGCAGATCGCCGCCAAGGAGATTGGTGATGGTGTGGCCAGCCTGCCGGTCAATAGCTCCTGCCAGGTGTTGCGCACCCAGGCCGATGCCATCGGCTACCAGGCGCTGGATGCCGCCCGGGAGCAGGCCAAACGCTATCAGAGTGAAACTGGCAAGGGACGGCTGATGGGCGTTTCCTATCCACGGTTATAAGTTCGCCAAACCTAGTGCTGGATCAGTCAACCAACAGGGCCACGATGATGTGGCCCTGTTGGTTTGTGGATCAGAGATTTTATCGACGGTATTAGCGTTGGTCTGGGCCCTGATCCGGACGAGCGATTGGCAGGCGACGCAGCGCGGGCCGTAACCAGAAGCGCGCCGGATGCAGGGCGGCCAGCTGCTCAATGGAGAGCGGTAAGGGCTCGCCCTCGTGGCCGCCACAGATCTCGCAGGCCAGGATCTCGGCCAGTAACGGCGCAGAGCACAGGCCCCGGGCTCCGAGTGCACCCATGAGCCATAACCCCGGTTGCCGGGGGGACGGCTGATGGTGCCACTCTGTCCCGGGCGCGGCCAACCGTTGCTCCAGCGCTGGAATATCCGGTGCGGCACCGACCAGCGGCAGATGATCCCGGGTGGCGCAGCGAATGCCGACTCGCGCCTCGTCACCGAGGTGCAGCAGTTGCGGCCAGAGCTGATCCGGCAGGCTGTGGCGCAGCTTGTCCAGATTCTCCTGCTGCTCTTGTGGGCGGTAATCCAGTTTGGTATCGCCACGGCCATAGCTGGCTCCCAGACAGAGTTTCCCCTCGCCATCCAGCGGTGTCATATAGCCATCAAAACACAAGACAGTGCGGAGCGACTCCAGGGGCGATTGCGCCGGCAGATGGGAGACCTGACCGCGCACCGGATAACAGGGCAGCGTTTCCGTCGGTGGTAGCTGGGTGAGGCGATGACCGCTGGCCAGCACCAGATCGGTAAAGGGCCCGGCGGTGGTATTTGTTGCAGCAGGGTTCCCGGCGGCGCCGTTCAGCGTCAGCTGCCAGCCGCTGTGGTGATGACTTATGGCTGTCACATCGGCGTTGTAGTGTTGCTGCAAAAGACCGCTGGCGGCGGCTTCATCCAGCAGGGCTCGGGTCAGGGCGCGGGGACACACCCAGCCGCCTTGGGGATAGAACCGGCTGGTGTCGCTAAATGGGCTGGCCAGCGGCAATCCGGCATATTGATCCCGCATCTGCGGCGTGATGCTCTGCACCAGCTCGGGTGGAAAGGGGCCTTGCGCCAGTTTGAGGTATTTTTGGGCGCTCTTGGCGTCGTGGGCAAATTGCAGCACGCCACACCAGTCATGGGGCACCCGATGGCGCAGCAGCAGGGGTTGATACCAGCGCCGGGCAAACCCGAAGGCGGCGGCGTAGAACTGGGACAGACCATCATGCTCGCCATTGAGCAACGGATAGATGGCGCCCTGCCGGTTGCCGGAGGCTCCGGCGGCAGACTCGGCATCGGCACAGAACAGGGTGACGCTCTGGCCTCGGCGGATCAGCGTCAGGGCCAGCGTGGCTGCGGCAATCCCGCCGCCGATCACGGCGATGTGGTGGGTAGATGATACGGATTCATTTGGGTGCGGTTTATGGTGTCTCTGGTAACAGGGCAGCCCCAGTGCCGGTAAAGGTTGCTCGTTACGTACCCCGGCCAGCATCTGGCGCTTGCTACCGTGACCCTTGACCTTCTGCATCAAAAAACCAGCCGCATTCAGACCCCGGCGGACAAAGCCGGCGCAGGTGAAGGTAGCGACTGTGGCCTGGGGTCGTGCCAGCCGGGCCAGACCGTTGAACAGATGCTCGGTCCACATCTCGGGGTTTTTACTGGGAGCGAAGCCATCCAGAAACCAGGCGTCGATGAGACCGCCGTGAGTCGGGTGCCAGAGCTGGTCCAGGGTCTCCTTGATATCGCCAAACCAGAGATCCAGCACCACGCGACCGTCATCCAGCAGTAGGCGGTGACAACCGGGGACTGCGGCAGGGTATACGGCCACCAACTCAGCCGCCAGCTCGGCCAGCTCCGGCCAGACGGTCAGGGCTTGCTGCAGATCGCGGGGATGGATGGGGTATTTTTCGAAACTGATGAAGTGCAACCGTTCAACGCCCGGGCGTTGCGCGGCGCGCCACTGGCGAAAGGCTTGCCAAACCGCCAGGAAGTTGAGTCCGGTGCCGAAGCCTGTCTCGCCAATGACAAATAATGGCCGATCATGCGTTGCCCAACGCTCCGGCAAGCCGTTATGCTGCAAGAAGACGAAACGGGTCTCGTCCAGACCATCGTTATTCGAGAAGTAAATATCACCGAATTGGGACGAAACCGGGTTTCCCTGCTCGTTCCAACTGAGTTCGGCAGAGTTCAACGGTGGGAGAAATGGGGATTGGGGAGACACCTTAACCTCGACGGACCTCACAGAAGCGGCGGCTATCTTACGTGAAAGCAGACCAGTTTTGCAGGCGATCACGCGTAGAATGCGGCACAGGATAGTGTATCTAAGTGGAATTTATTCGATGAGAAGAGCAGTTATTACCGGCATTGGTATCGTCTCCAGCATTGGCAACAATGTCGCCGAAGTTCTGGCCTCGCTGAAGGCTGGCAAATCAGGCATCACCTATTCCGAACAGTTTGAACAATATGGTTTGCGCTCCCGTGTCTGGGGCAATATCAAACTGGACGTGGCTGAGCTGATCGATCGCAAGGTTCTGCGTTTCATGGGCGAAGCTGCGGCTTATGCCTACCTCTCCATGCAGCAGGCGATTGCGGACTCCGGTCTGGCTGACGATCAAGTTTCCAACGAGCGGACCGGCCTTATCGTCGGCTCCGGTGGCGCTTCCTCCAAGAACCAGCTGGAAGCCTGCGATACCCTGCGCGAGAAAGGTGTGCGTCGCGTTGGTCCTTACATGGTCACCCGTACCATGTCGTCTACTACTTCCGCGTGTCTGGCCACTCCGTTCAAGATCAAGGGCGTGAACTACTCCCTGAGCTCGGCCTGTGCCACTTCCGCCCACTGCATCGGCAATGCGGTCGAGCAAATCCAGCTGGGCAAGCAGGATGTGGTCTTCGCCGGTGGCGGTGAAGAGCTGGACTGGACTATGGCCTGTCTGTTTGACGGCATGGGGGCGCTGTCCAGCAAGTACAACGAAACGCCTGAGCTGGCTTCCCGTACCTATGATGCCGAACGTGACGGTTTTGTTATCTCCGGTGGTGCCGGGATCGTGGTCGTCGAGGAGCTGGAACATGCGCTGGCCCGTGGCGCCAAGATTTATGCCGAAGTTACCGGTTATGGTGCCACTTCCGATGGTTATGACATGGTGGCCCCGTCCGGTGAGGGCGCGGCCCGCTGCATGCGTCAGGCCATGGCGACTGCCAATGCGCCGATTGACTATCTGAACACCCACGGCACCTCGACGCCGGTTGGTGATGTCAAGGAGCTGGAAGCGATCCGTGCCGTGTTCGGTGACCAGGCGCCCAAGCTGTCTGCCACCAAGGCGATGACTGGTCACGCTCTGGGCGCTGCCGGCGTGCATGAAGCCATCTACTCGCTGCTGATGCTCGAGCATGGCTTCATTGCGCCGAGCATCAACATCAGCCAGGAAGATGAGCTGGCCGTCGGTCTGCCCATCGTCAAGGCGTATGAAGAGGCCGAGCTCAACACCGTGATGTCCAATAGCTTCGGTTTTGGTGGCACCAACGCCACTCTGGTGATGAGCAAGTACAAGGGCTAATACCCCTTCAGAGGCTCTGTCATGAAAAAGGCCCCGCTGAGATTTCAGCGGGGCCTTTTTATTGCTCTTTTAGAAAAGTCGATGACTTAAGCGAGATAGCGACGCAGATCGATGCCATAGGCCTTGGGGTCGACCGCGCTTTCGATGCTTTCATTGGCGCCGGCGCGGGCCAGATCCAGCAATTTCACCTCCAGGTGGTGCTGGCCTATGGTGCTGTAAATCACCTTGACCTTGGGTTGCAGTGGCGCCTGTTCGTTGCGCTCCACGACTATGGCCAGCTTGCCGCTTTGTAACTTGACCAGGGTGCCGACCGGGTGGATGCCCATGCACTTGATAAACTTGCGCACCAGATCTTCATCAAACTGGCTGCCAGCCCCTTGCAACAGAATACGGAACGCCGCCGTGGCGGGCATGCCGGGCTTGTAGCAGCGATCGGCGGTCAGGGCATCATAGACATCGACTATGGTGCTCATCCGGGCGTAGAGATCCAGCCGCTCAGCGGCCAGACCATGGGGATAACCGCGGCCATCCAGGCGTTCGTGGTGGCAGGCGGCGACTGTCATCATGATGTCGGTGATGCCCTTGGCATCGCGCAGCAGTTCGATGCTATGGGTGACATGGCTCTTCATCAGAGCGAATTCATCGTCGGTCAGCTTGGCCGGTTTGTGCAGCACGGCATCGGGGATCATGATTTTACCGGTATCGTGCAACAAACCACCTATGGTCAACTCCCGCAGTATGGGACGCTCCAGCTCGAGGAAGCGGCCAAAATTGGCCAGCAGCATGCCCACATTCAGGGAGTGCTCCATCAGGTAACTGTCTTTTTCGCGGATCCGCGCCAGACAGAACAGGGCATCCCGGTTATCGAAGATGCAGTCCACCAGATCGTCGGCAATGGCTTCGAGTTCGGCCACCTGAACCGGTTCGCCTTTTTTCAGATTGCGAAACAGTTTGACCTGCATGCTCTTCGCTTCCTGATAGAGGCGACGGATGCGCTGTTCCTGCTTGGGGCGACTCTCGTCTTTGCCGTTGTCGCTTGAGCCTTGACCTCCATCGCGGGCCACTGCCTGGGGTTGCGTTGCTGCTTGCCGGGCCCGGCTGGGATCAACCCACACGCTACGGACTCCGAGGCGATGCAGCTCCTGGATCTGGCTCTTACTGGTGACTCGCCCGGTCTGCTTGATTTCGTTGGCGCTGGTTTGCTGGGCAATGCCGACCACATACATGCCCAACTCGATATTCTGAATGCTAACTTGCTGAAAATTCGCTGTGCTATTGGCTTGATTCATGGATTACATCTTCTCTGCTGATCGCCGGGGATTGTCTCCTAGCGAGCAGCATTTGTCAGCGACGGCGTTCATGTTGCTACACCTTATAGCATGCTGTGCCTATAATGCTCGGCTTTCATGCATTGGGAATAACCGTTATGAGATTAGAGCGATTTTTGAGTGAAAGCCTGGGGTTGACCCGCTCCCAATCAGGAAAATTAATCCGCAGTGGCGAAGTGCTGGTCAATGGTGTGGTGAACAAACTGGCGGCCACCCGGATCGGTGAGCAAGATGTGGTGCACTATGATGGCCAGGATCTGCAGTTGACCGGACCGCGCTATTTCATGCTGCACAAGCCGGAGGGCTATGTGTGCTCCAATGATGACCCCGATCATCCGAATGTTTTCTTTCTGTTTGAAGAGCCTGCGCTTGGCAAGCTGCACTGCGCGGGCCGTCTGGATCTGGACACCACGGGTCTGCTGCTGGTGACCGATGATGGCCAGTGGTCACATCGCATTACGTCCCCCCGTCATGAATGTGCCAAGACCTACCGGGCCTGGTTGGCCGATCCGGTCGATCCGTCTGCTGTTGCCCACTTTGCCGAAGGGGTGCAGTTACGGGGCGAGCGTGCTCTGACTCTGCCGGCCGAATTGGTGCTGGTCAGCCCGACCGAGGCGCTGTTGACGATTCATGAAGGCAAGTACCATCAGGTCAAGCGGATGTTCGCCGCTATTGGCAACAAGGTGCTGCGTCTGCATCGGGAACAGGTCGGTGAGCTGGTGCTGGATCCCGAACTGGCTCCCGGCGAATACCGGGCTCTGACCGCTGCCGAAATCGCGGCCTTCTAAATAGCCTAATAGCGCTCCATCGACCAGGAAGTACACGCTGACACGCCGTAAACCCATCCATGGGGGCTCCACCGCGCCGTCCCTGGCGCAGAGGGGCAGCTTAGTGCTACCTAAGTCGATGTCGTGAGTGATCTACTATTCGGAACGGTTATTTAGTCGTACCGCATCGGATGTCTTCCGTTTAGATCTTGCCGCTGAGTACCAAAGCCGTTCCGGCGACCACCAGAGCGGCGGCGCACCAGGCCGAGAGCGCCGGACGCTGTCGAGTGTAGAGCCACAACAGCGGCAGTAGCATCACCGGCGTCGTGGAGGAGAGGATGGCGACCATGCCCACTTCACCACGGCTCAGCGCCATCAGGATCAGCGTCATGCCCAGCGTCATGGCCAGAAAACCGTTGCTGGCGACTATGCCCAGGATCGGCCAGGTGATGGGATTCAGGGGTCGGGCAACCGGCGCCCGGCTCCAGCGCAACACCAGGTGCGCCGTGAGGGCGCACCCCATGCGCACGCAGGATGCCGCCACCGGATCTACGCCCTGACTCATCACCGGTTTGGCCAGCAGAGTTCCCAGCGACTGGCACAGTCCAGCCAACAACCCCAGACCGACCGCCAGCCAGAGTGGCCCGGAAACCTGCTCCAGAATATGGGTTCCCGGGCGACGGGCATAGCCAATGGCAATCACCACACCGGTCAACACCAGAGCCGCCCCCCACAGGCGCGGGCCGGATAGTACCTCGGCGAACAACCAGGCCCCGAGTAGGGCGGAAAATAACGCGTGGCTGGCAAACAGCAGACCGGCGCGACGTGGACCGAGCCGGTTCAGGGAGGCGTACAGGGCTGTGTCGCCGATAAAGATGCCAATCAGCCCGGATAAACCCACTTGTGCAATCTGGGGCCAACTGAGAGTGGTAAAGCCGCCGGTATAGAGACTGGCGCTACCGAGCATCAGGGTGACACAGGCCATGCGCCAGCGACTGAAGGCAAAGGCGCCCAGGTGACGGGCGGGTTTGACGGAGAGCAGACTGGCCAGAGCCCACAACAGGGCGGCCCCCAGGGCCAGCCATTCGAAATGCATAGTACTTATTCCTAAGAGCTACCGGTCCTACAGACAGCCGGTCCCACAGACAATCGGGGAATGCCATAAAACACTCGGGCCCCAAGAGAGGGGCCCGAGTCGGTGCTTACTGTAACCAGCTGTGAGAGGGGACTCAAGCGAAAGGATCGGGATTGATCTCGTCGATCGGATCCAGGCTCCAGCCCGAAGTCTGGGTACTCTGCTTGAGCTGACCATCTTCCTGGTAGAGTTTGATGCGTAGTTTGAGGTTGTTGGCCGAGTCGGCATTTTTCAGTGCTTCCTCTTCGCTGATCACCCCTTCGACCACCAGTTCAAACAGCGAGTTGTCGAAGGTCTTCATGCCCAGTGCCGCGGATTTTTCCATGATCTCCTTGAGGGCGCCGAATTCACCGCGCTTGATCAGATCCCGGATGGTGTGAGTCCCCATCATGATCTCGATGGCGGCGCGACGCTGGCCATCCTTGGTGCGCACCAGGCGTTGGGAGACAAAGGCTTTGAGGTTGTTGCCCAGATCGTTGAGCAGTTGTGGCCGCCGCTCCTCGGGGAAGAAGTTGATGATCCGATCCAGCGCCTGGTTGGCGTTATTGGCGTGCAGGGTGGAGATGGCCAGGTGTCCGGTTTCGGAAAAGGCGAGGGCATGTTCCATGGTTTCCCGATCGCGGATTTCACCGATCAAAATAACATCGGGTGCCTGACGCAGGGTGTTTTTCAAGGCGGCGTGGAAGCTGCGGGTATCGACCCCCACTTCCCGCTGGTTGATGATGCTCTTGCGATGAGTGTGAACGTACTCTATCGGGTCTTCAATGGTGATGATATGGCCGCTGGTATTGCGGTTTCTATGGTCGATGAGGGCAGCCAGCGAGGTGGATTTCCCCGAGCCGGTACCACCGACGAACAGCACCAGGCCGCGTTTTTCCATGATCACATCCAGCAGCACCGGCGGCAGGAACAGATCGTCAAAGCGCGGTATATCCAGTTTGATATTCCGCGCCACTATGGAGACCTCGTTGCGCTGCTTGAAGATATTGACCCGGAAGCGTCCGACCTTGTGAATGGAGAGTGCCAGATTCATCTCCAGATCTTTCTCGAAGCTCTGCCGTTGCTCTTCATCCATGATGTCATGGGCGATGCGGGCCACTTCGCCAGGCAGCAGTGGTGTTTCATTGAGTGTCTTGAGAATGCCCTGGAATTTGGCACAAGGCGGTGCGCCGGTGGCGAGGTAGAGGTCGGAACCATCCTGGCTGGCCAGGATCTGCAGCATTTGATCAAGATCCATGTCTTGCTCACTCCCTTGGTATCGAGTCTTAAGCCTAGCAGCTGTCCTCTGCTTCGGCGGTTCGCGCATGGCGAGTCTATGGGGTGCAGTTTACGTGATTACGGCAGGGATACAGATAATATTCTCGGTTTATCAGTGCGTTATATGGGCTAGTTCGCAAACAGCTTTTCACGAAACACGAAAAAGACAGCGCCTAGAATGCACAGCCCGGCCCACAGATAGTCGAGTTTGATCTGCTCCTTGAGATAGAGCACCGAGAAGGGCACAAACACGGTCAGGGCTATCACTTCCTGCAGGATTTTCAATTGCCCCACACTCAGGCTGGTATGGCCGATGCGGTTGGCGGGGACCTGGAGCATATATTCAAACAGCGCTATGCCCCAAGAAATCAGGGCGGCGATGATCCAGGGTTTGTGGCTCATCTCCTTGAGATGGGCATACCAGGCAAAGGTCATGAAGATATTGCTGCACAGCAGCAAGAGGGAACTGGTGAGGATCGGGTTCATGGGGTACTCCGCGGCAAGGTCGACGCTTTATAGCCGATGTCGCGTCATGAATAAAGTGTGGCGGTACAATAAGCCGCCTCTTGGACTACGGATGCGAGAACGGATCTCTGCGGTGCGGGGATGGCATGGCGGTCTTCGTGATCTGGCTGCAGCCAACTGCTAGTATGAGCGCCTTCTCGGGTGTAAAGGTGAATCGGGTGAATGCTTTATTGTTGCGGCAGCAGCGGGTCCAGCACCGTTGGTTGATCGGGTTGGTACTGCTACTGGTCGTGGTATTTGTGGCTAATTTATTGGTAGGTCCCGTCGCCTTGAGCCGCTTGCTGGCCGGTGATGCCCTATCCCCCCTGCAGCAGCAAGTCTTGCTGCAGCTGCGCTTGCCCAGAGCCTGCCTGGCGATGTTGCTAGGGGCTGGCTTGGCGATGTCGGGCTGCGTGCTGCAGACCCTGCTGCAAAATCCGCTGGCTGAGCCTGGCCTCATCGGGGTATCCAGCGGCGCATCCCTGGCGGCGGTCATGATACTGTTTTTGGCCCAACGTCTGGGGGTGATGCTGCCGCCGTGGGGATTGTCGATTGCGGCGTTCGGCGGGGCACTATTGGTGACCAGTACCCTGCTGTTTCTGGCGCGCGGTGGACGCTTGGATAATGTGCGGCTGCTGCTGCTCGGGGTGGCGATTGGTATCTGCAGCAGCGCCATCACCACCTGGTTGCTCTACTTCGCTAACGATCAATCACTACGTGAGATGATGTTCTGGATGATGGGGAGTCTGGCCTACGGTCAGAGCCAACCCCTGTGGTGGTGGTTGCCTTATCTGGCGGTGATGGCCTGGTTGGTGGTGCGTCGCGATAGCTTGACCCTGTTACAGTTGGGCGATTTTCAGGCTCAGTTGATGGGACTGGATCTGCGGCGCATCCGCTGGCAACTGGTGTTCGCCGTCTGTGTCTTGAGCGGGTTGGCTGTGGCGCTGGCCGGTTCGATTGGCTTCATCGGACTACTGATCCCCCATCTGATGCGACTGCTGGGGCGGGGCAGTGCGCGCTTTGTGCTGTTGGCCTCCATGCTGGCCGGGGCCGTAGCGCTGTTATTGGCCGATCTGTTATCCCGTAATCTGCTGCCCAGCGGTGAGTTACCGGTCGGCATCATCACAGCCAGCCTCGGAGCTCCGCTGCTTATTTTCCTCCTGGTACGCCGTCATGTTTAATATCCGAGCTCTGAGTGTCCGTGGTCGTCTGGCGCCGTTGAGTTGGCACTGCCCGCAACCCGGGCTGATCGCCTTGATTGGTCCCAATGGCAGTGGCAAGTCCTCGTTGCTGCTGGCGCTGGCCAATCTGTTGCCAGCTGCCGGTCAAGTTCACCTGGGGCGGTGCTCCCTGCTGGATCTGGATATGCGCTCGGCCGCCCGGGTGCGGGCCATGTTGCCCCAGCGCCAAAGCAGCTTGTTGACGATCTCCTGTCTGGATGTGTTGCAACTGGGCGCCAGCATGCTGGACGTGCCTAGCGCTCAGGTGCAGGCGGTGTTGGGTGAGCTGGTGACGCGGCTGGAGCTGGGTCATTTACTGGCACGGGATTTTAGTCAGTTATCTGGGGGGGAGCAGCAGCGGGTGTTGCTGGCCAAGACCTTGCTGCAGATCTGGCCGGATCTGAATCCTCATGGCCAACTGCTGCTGCTGGATGAGCCCCTGGCGGGACTGGATTGGCATCACCAACTGCAACTGTTGACGCTGCTGCAGGAGTTGGTGGCACGCGGCGTCATGGTGTTGTTTTCGGTCCATGATTTTAATCTGGCGTTTAGTCATGCCGATGGACTCTTGTGTTTGCATGAGGGAAAGCTGGTGGCGCAGGGGGGCATAGAGGTGCTGGATGCGGCGCTGTTGGCCCGGGTGTTCCAGATCCGCACCCTACGACTCAGTGATGGCCATCATCAGTGTCTGGTGCCGATTGCACTGAGTTCGGATACCGGCTCGGAAGGGAGTGCGGGTGACCGCGGGGATGTACATGAATAGCAAGTGGTAACCGACGCTCCGGAGCCATGTTTTTGAACACGGCTCCGGAGCGCGGTGCGGTTTAGCTCAGTCGGTTTAGCTCCGTTGGTTTCAGCCCAGTCGGCTGATCCGCTCGCGGGCCGCGCTATCCAGTTTGTCCAGTATGGTTTCCGTCTGCTCCCAGCCGATACAGGCATCGGTGATGCTCTGCCCGAAGGTCGCGGCGCAACCATTCACCACATCCTGGCGCCCTTCGACGAGGAAGCTTTCGATCATGACGCCAGCAATTCCGGTACGACCTCGGCGTAACTGATCGCAGACATCATCGGCGACATCCAGCTGACGGCGGTGATCTTTTTGACTATTGCCGTGGCTGAAATCCACCACCAGACGTTCGGCCAGCCCCGCTTTGGCCAGATCGGCACAGGCGGCATCCACGCTGGCGGTGTCGTAGTTCGGCCGACGACCGCCACGCAGGATCACATGACCAAAGGGGTTGCCGCTGGTGCGATAGATGGTCATCTTGCCGTCTTTATCCGGCGAATTGAAAATATGACTGTGCGCAGCTGCTCGGACCGCATCAATGGCGATGCGGATATTGCCATCGGTGCCGTTCTTGAAGCCCACCGGGCAGGAGAGGGCCGAGGCCATTTCCCGGTGTACCTGGCTCTCGGTGGTCCGTGCACCGATGGCTCCCCAGCTGATGAGGTCGGCAATATATTGCCCGGTCACCATATCCAGGAACTCGGTCGCCGTGGGCACGCCCAGGCTGTTGATGTCATGCAGCAGTTGACGCGCCAGGGTCAGACCGGCATTGACGTTGTAAGTGCCATCCAGATAGGGGTCATTGATCAGTCCCTTCCAGCCGACAATGGTGCGTGGTTTTTCAAAGTAGGCGCGCATGACGATACACAGGCTGCTGGCATAATGCTGTCGTAGCGCGGCCAATTGTCGGGCATAGGCCAGTGCGGCCTCGGGATCATGCAGCGAGCAGGGACCGATAATCACCAGCAAACGCTGATCCTTACCTGCCAGAATGGCTTCGATTTCCTGACGAGCCTGCAGGATATGCCGGGCAAGCTCCGGAGTCAGTGGCGAACTGGCGGCGAGTTCTCGGGGTGTAATGAGGGCTTCGAGTTTCTGGGTTCTGAGTTCATCAGTAAGGAGCGACATTCTTAATTCCTTGGCGGGTCACTGTGACCTTGCGTGCAGGCTGAATACCTTAATAGAAATGAATCAAGAAGGAAATGTCGCCGGAGGTTTAGCTTCCAGGCGTACTTTGCTAGCATCTAGCGTCCCGCAAAGTACTGTAACGAGGTGTCAGTTGGCTAAACCAGGCAATACCGGTCTTTATCGCATCATCAAGGCGACAGGTTACAGCGCCAAAGGGCTCTGTTCGGCGTGGCGGCATGAGGCGGCTTTTCGTCAGGAGTTGATCCTGATGCTGGTGCTGACTCCGTTGGCATTCCTGCTGGGGCAGGGCATCACCCAGCAATTGCTGATGCTGGTGGTCGCCTGGCTGGTGGTGATCGTCGAGGTGCTCAATTCTGGCATTGAAGCTGTGGTCGATCGTATCGGCCCGGAACATCACGAGCTTTCCGGTCGCGCCAAGGATCTGGGTTCGGCGGCGGTGTTTTTATCCTTGGGGCTGACCTTTGTGGTCTGGGGTACTGTCATCGGCAGTAACCTGCTCCATTGGTGGTAATTCCTCGTTCTGAGGGGGTAATAGTGCATAACCAAGCATTTGTGATCCGTGCTCGGCGGCGTGACTCTGTAGGGCGCCACGAGCCGCCCCGCTTGCCATCTCACTGATAAGCGAGAGGTTTATCACTCTTTCGGAAACTGCATATCGTTTTTCGGATAATGCGATTGACTTATAGGGGGATGCGCTTACAATGCAAACAGCTTGAAAGTGTCCCAGCTTATTGTTCGATAACGAAGCCAATCCTTTGCGGAACGTCCTCGTTTAGGTTTAGTAAGTCAACACCTCTCAGCTTGTACCGCCTCATTTCAAGGCACAGTTATATTTGTTACTTAGGAAATTTATTATGTCTGACGTCCGCACTGGCAAGGTAAAATGGTTCAACGAGACTAAAGGTTTCGGCTTCATCGAGCAGGACCAAGGCCCGGATGTATTCGTACACTTCAGAGCAATCAACGCTCAAGGTTTTAAGACCCTGGCTGAAGGTCAACGCGTGCAGTTCAGCGTGACCCAAGGTCAAAAGGGCCCGCAAGCTGAGAACGTAACTATTCTGTAAGCTTGCAGGTGTTGGTGGCTTCGGCTGCTAACAAAAGAAAAAGCGCCCTCATGGGCGCTTTTGTTTTATGGGCTTTTTATCGCTTTCGCTGAGCAGACTCGCTTGTTCCGCTCAAAAAATACCCTTCGCCAACATTTTTTTCACAAGCTATAATGCCGCCCCTCGTTTTCAGCCTCAGGCCCCGTGGTATGCAGCAGCCAGATATTTCTCTTTTTTCCTATCCCAAATATTGGGCTGAGTGCCTGGGTCCGGCACCCTTTCTTCCTATGTCCCGTGCCGAGATGGATAAGCTGGGCTGGGATAGCTGCGACATCATCATCATTAGCGGCGATGCCTATGTGGATCACCCCAGCTTCGGTATGGCGGTGATCGGCCGTTTTCTCGAGGCGCAGGGGTTTCGGGTCGGCATCATTGCCCAACCGGACTGGAACAGCAAAGAGCCGTTTATGGCACTCGGGAAACCAAATCTGTTTTTCGGGGTCTCGGCGGGCAATATGGACTCGATGATCAACCGCTACACCTCGGATAAAAAGCTGCGGCACGACGATGCTTATACCCCGGGGAACGAGGGCGGCAAGCGTCCGGATCGGGCGGTGCTGGTCTATTCCCAGCGCTGTAAGGAGGCCTATAAAGAGGTGCCGGTGGTGATTGGTGGCATCGAGGCCTCGCTGCGACGGATTGCCCATTACGACTACTGGTCCGAAACCATTCGTCGCTCGGTGTTGTTTGATGCCAAGGCCGACCTGCTGGTGTTCGGTAATGCCGAACGACCGTTGGTCGAGATCGCCCATCGTTTCGCCCGTGGCGATACCGTCGCCCAGATGCAGGATATCCGCGGTACGGCGGTGATCCGCCGTGAGGCTTTGCCGGAATGGCGTGGCGTCGATTCCACCCGTCTGGATAAGCTCGGCAAGATAGATCCAATCCCCAATCCCTATATGGAGGGAGCACCTTGTGCGCCGGAATCGGCTGCCGAGCCTGAGCCCAAGGCGATCCTGGTGCAACCGGCGCGTCCCAAACCCTGGGAGCAGACCTACGTGCTGCTGCCGTCCTATGAGAAGGTTAAAGCCGACAAGGTGTTGTACGCCCATACCTCCCGGGTGCTGCATCAGGAAACCAATCCCGGCTGCGCTCGGGCTCTGATGCAAAAGCATGGCGATCGCTACCTGTGGGTGAATCCGCCAGCGATCCCTTTGACCACCGAGGAGATGGACGGCGTCTTTGCGCTGCCCTACAAACGGGTGCCGCATCCTGCTTATGGCAAGGCCAAGATCCCGGCTTACGAGATGATCAAGACCTCGGTCAACATCATGCGCGGTTGCTTTGGTGGTTGTACCTTCTGCTCGATCACCGAACATGAGGGCCGCATCATCCAGAGCCGCTCCGAAGAGTCGATCCTGCGCGAAATTGAGGAGATCCGCGACAAGGTGCCGGGCTTTACCGGAGTGATCTCCGACTTGGGTGGGCCGACCGCCAATATGTATCGGCTGCGCTGCAAGAGCCCGAAAGCGGAAGCCACTTGCCGCCGTGCCTCCTGTGTCTACCCGACCATCTGTCACCATATGGACACCGATCACGCGCCGACCATCAGCCTGTATCGCAAGGCCCGGGATCTCAAAGGCATCAAGAAGATCCTGATTGCCTCCGGGGTACGTTACGATCTGGCGGTGGAGGATCCCCGTTATATCAAGGAGCTGGTCAAGCACCATGTCGGCGGCTACCTGAAGATTGCCCCGGAGCACACCGAAGAGGGGCCGCTGGCGATGATGATGAAGCCGGGGATGGGCAGCTATCACCGCTTCAAGGAGTTGTTCGAGCAGTATTCTCGCGAGGCAGGCAAGCAACAGTACCTGATCCCCTACTTTATCTCGGCCCACCCGGGTACTCGGGATGAGGACATGGTCAATCTGGCGTTGTGGCTCAAGGCCAATGATTTCAAGCTGGATCAGGTGCAGAACTTCTACCCGTCTCCTTTGGCGACGGCTACCACCATGTACTATTCGGAAGTGGATCCGCTGCACAAGGTGACCTACAAGTCGGAAGCCGTCTTTGTCGCCAAGGGCGAGCGTCGCCGCCGGTTGCATAAGGCGATCCTGCGTTACCATGACTCGGCCGGTTGGCCGATGATCCGTCAGGCCTTGCAGGAGATGGGGCTCAGTCGCCTGATTGGGATGGGGCCGCAGCATCTGGTGCCACCGGCAGGCCGGGATGAGCGACCCACAGGGTCAGGGAATGGCCGCGTGGCCCTGACCCGGCACACCGATATCGTTCGTCAGCGCCAGCCCTATTCCCAGTCCCAGCCTCAGGGCGGCAAGTCCCAGGTCGGTAAGTCGCAGGCGAGCGGGGCTCGACAGACGGGAGCATCGACCTCAGGGTATGCCGCCAAACCGGCAACTGCGGGGAGTAAGCCCACCACGGGTGCCGGAAAACATCAGGCCGCTGCTGGCAAACAAGGCAAGCCGGCTCCATTGGGGAACGGAACATCGCCGGGGCGATCGGTTGGCAAACCTGCTGCCTCGGTGAAAGGTGCCTCGCCGGAACGATCGGGTGGCAAACCGGCCCGCGGCGAGGGACGCAAGGCGGCACCCGGCGGCAAAGCGGGTCGCTAAGCCATGATGCAGATGGGATAAATAGGAGACCTGGCTTGTGCCAGGTCTTTTTCATGTCTAACCTACCGCAAAACAAGTGTATTCAGGTGGAAACATGAGCGTCGGAGCTTGGCGTTGGTTGTGGTTATGTCTGGTCTGTTTGCCGCTGACGGCGCAGGAGAGCGATCCGGCGCTGGAATTAGCGGATCTGATTGGTGGTAAAGCCCAGTACCAACAGCTCAGTCACCAGGTGCTGGGCGATATGATCCGCAAGCAACCGGCCATGGCCCGCTATCAGGGGGTTGTCCAGCGTTGGGCCAAAGAGTATCTGACCTGGGAGCGGATGCGCGCCGAGCTGGCGCAGACCTATCACAGTCACTTCAGTAGCCCGGAGATCCGGGACATGGTGCTGTTCTTCCGCACCCCGAGCGGGCAGAAGTACGTTCGTTATACACCGCTCCTGCGCGAGGAGATGATCCGTATCGGTCAACGTCTGGCGCGCGAACAGCAGCCGCGACTGATCCAGATGCTGCGCGATGCCGGCGCCAAGGTCGAGGTTCAACAGGCAACCCGACCTCCGGTTTCCAGCCAATAGTCTTCACCGCTCAACTGCTTGGCCGCTTTCTTGGCCTGGGTTAGTTGTTCACTCAGTTGTGTCGCCGTGACACCGCATCCGGGTTGCCAGCCCACCAGACCTATCGCCAACTCCAGTAGTGGAAAAAACCGGGGCTGGCCATCACGATCCAGGCTCTGGATGCCTCCTGCACGCCAATCCTCATCCCGATAATAGTGTTGCCGCACTTGCCGGAGTTCGGCCTGCATCGCCACTATGTGCTGCTCCCAGCCCGGATGACGCAGTAGCAGAATGAAGTCGTCTCCGCCCAGATGACCAATAAAGTTATGCCGTTGGCCAAGGTGTTTGCGCAGCAAGGTGGCAACCAGGGTGATGAGCTGATCGCCGCGGTCATAGCCATAGACGTCGTTATAGGGCTTGAAGAAGTTCAGATCGCAGTAGGCCAGGTGGAAGCGCTCCTGCATCACAATCGCCCGCTCCAGGGCTTGCTGAATGGGCACATTGCCCGGCAGCAGGGTCAGGGGATTGGCGTGCCGGGCCATCTGCAGTTGGTAATGGGTCAGACGGCGCATCAGCTCGCGCACGCTGCCCATGCCCAGATAACGGCCCTCCTCGCAGATGATAAACCAGGCATCCATCTCGTTGCTGTTGTGTTCAATCAGATGCTGGCTGACTTGCAGCACATCGAGTCCGGCATCCACCTGGATCGGTTGATGATCCATCAGGCTGCGTACCGGGCGTTTGGCATACAGGGAATGGCCAAACCGCTCGGCAAAATGGGCCAGCAGGCGATTACGGCGAATGATGCCGATGGCTTTGCCCTGTGGGGTGATCACCGGCAGACAATGCAACTGTTCATCCTGATGAAACAGCTCGAACACCTCCTGGCAGGGTCGCTCCGGCGTCAGGGTGGGCATGGGATGTACCAGTTCGCGCATCGGCGTTTGCTGCTCATGGCCCGTTCCGGTGGCGAGTATCGGCGGCCACGATACGGGGGCGGGCACCGGTTGCGGTCGTCCCAACAGGTAGCCCTGGTAATAGCGAATACCCAGCTGTTGCAGTGCATGCCACTCCTGGAGGGTTTCGACGCCTTCGACGATAAATGCGGTATTCAGCTGGTTCGCCAGCTCCAGCAGGCTGGCGACAAACAGGCGACGTACTGGATCCTCGTGCAGGCTTTGAATGAAATAGCGATCCAGTTTGATAAATTCCGGCGTCAAATCCAGCCAGCGCCGCAGACCGGAGAACGCCGCTCCCAGATCATCCAGCGCCAGAGCTATCCCGGCCTCACGTAACGACGCGGCAACGCTGCGCAGGCTATCGACATCGTTCTGATATTGTTCGGTCAGCTCGATGACCAGGCGTTCGCTGGCTAAACCCTGGTATGCCAGCTGGTCCATCAGTTTCGACACGTCCAGGGCCAGCACAGCGGCGGCGGACAAATTGACAAACAGCCGCCCCTCCAGTTGCAGAGCCATGAACTGGCCGATGGCTAACTCCAGACACAGATGTTCCAGCTCGACGCTGCGTTGGCAGGTTTTTGCCAGATTAAACAAGGCGGTCGCACTGTGGTAGGGGCTGTGCGCTGGCCCCCGGCTTAACGCCTCATGGCCAAGAACTGTATGCTGGTGGGCATCCATGATCGGTTGAAACAGGGTGTGGATATCGGCATTCGCCAGGATGGAATCCAGAGTTGGCATAGAAGGCGGTAACAGGTGAGTGCTAGTGTCTCTGGACGCTAAAAGCTCTGGATGACAGCAAGATGACAAGGCACTCAATACGGCTTGCTCATTGATCCAAAACAAAATTTTTAGGGGCTGGTTATCGGAACGCCATGATGAGAAAGCGGATTGCACAGCCTCAACCATTACCCGGCGAGTATTCTGATATGGTCGGGCATCACGCGGCTTCGGTCAGATCCGGATTACTAATTTTAATGCCTGAAATTAAATCAGCTTCATTCAGGCATATTGTTTCAATCAGGATGGACAAACATATGCCGCCGCTGTTAATTATATTCTGAATTATTTGTTTGGGATGTCAGATTAATAAAAAGTGGATCTTTGTTTAGCTCAACCGTGCTGGTGACGCATAAGCCAAATAACAGCATCGCAATGAATAGAAAATTATTCATGATTGTCATGGCTTTTTTCTTCAATGAAATATAGGTTATCTGCCAGTAAATTAACAGGCTAGGCAATTCTAAATAGCGGTTCCGAATAGTCGCTCACTCACCACATCGACTTAGGTAGCGCTAAGCTGGCCATCCGCGCCAGGGATGGCGCGGTGGAGCCCCCATAGGTGGGTTTACGGCGTGTCAGCGTGCGCTTCCTTGTCGATGGATGGCTATTCGGATCGGTTATTTAGTCTGTACTGGCTGCTTATATTGTAGTCATTGCACATAAGCACGATATAAGTTGCAACCTGGGTGCTTTTATATCTTTGGCTATGATTTTATTGATTATTTTTATATCTCACCTGCCGAGTCCGTTTTTAGTTAATGCATCTATTTGGCGCTATTTATATAAATAGCATGGTGAATCAATGCGGGTGTTTATAATGCGAAATAGACTTTTGTCTTATATTCTTAATTGAATTTATTATTGTCTTATGTGTGTATTTATATGGGTGTTTGTATATGTGTTTATATTTATGCGCTGAAGCTGTGAATTATTTGAATCTCGCGGGTTTGTTCTGCTGGTCATGACATTTTTGTCTATCCAGATCAAAAAAAACCGGTTTACAGGCCGTAAACCGGTTGAGCAAAACATGAAGGGGTAAATCAGTTACTCAAGTGGCACATCAAAGTGGTATTGCATCAAGGTGGTATCGCCTCGTTCGCCGGGCAGGCTAGCGGACTACAACCAAAGCGTCAGGCTTTGACTCAACAGTTGGATCGCAATTTCAATCGAACCGCCGATGGTAATACCGACGATCCAGACGGTGGCTAATCCCCAGTTGCTGTCATCATGGCTGATATTCATAGGTGCTCTCCTCAACATTATTTTGTTAAATCTTTAGCTTCGCACAGGCTGTCATCCCTATATGACACCATCATGACCCTTGGTCATCTGGATGCAAAATCAGATTTGTTCGAAGCTTGTTTGCAATTCTGCTTACTCGATATCACTGATACTCAATATTCAAATGGCATACCAACTTGGTTGATAGGCTTAAAAATTTTTAACCAGTCGCAAGGAATGGGGCTTTATCTGAGCTCAGGGCTGCATATACCAGGCGCCCGGATGGCGTTTGGAGTATCCAATCAACCGATTGCACCGCTTTGGTGAACAACAATGACGCGTTTGAGTCAGTTTCTGACGCCGCTCTACGCCCGCCGCTGAGTTATTACCAAGGCAGCTTGTAACCGTTGGCCGAGAGTTTGCCGTTGACCATGCGCAGACGGGTATTGAGCTGGCCCTGATGATTGCGGGCGATGAAGCCGGCCTGCTGCATGCTGAGCAACAGGTTCTCATCCTCGACAAACAGCGGTGCCAGTGCCTGATCCGCCTCCACACTCAGGGCGCCCTGCAACAGGGAGCGAAAGGAGGCGAGACCATTGAGTTGTGCCATGTCGAAGGGGCGGGAGGTGACCTCGCCATCGGCCTGAAAGTGCCCTTGCTGCAGGCGCAACGTGAAGGGCTCCAGATGCAGATGGAAACCGGAGCGGGTGACCCGATTCAGGGCCGCCAGCCAGGAGGGCTTATCGCTGAAATTGGTAGCGGCACTCATCACCAGCGACTTGTAGCCTTGCTGATCGATGCCGGAGAGCCCCACGCCGAAGGCGAGATCTTCGAGTTCATGACGGGAGGCGCGGTGATTGATACCGAGCAATGCCACGGCTCCCTGCCAGTGCATATCCACCAGTGAGAGCAGTCCCTGGCGATTTTCCCGGACGCTGCCCTCGAGGGTGGCCGCTGTCAGATCCAGTGGGGGTTGGTCTCCTGCACGATAGCTGGCTTCGGCGAGCTGAAGGTTCACATTGGGAATCAACCAGAAATCATGGGAGGGCTGCAGGGTGAGGTGGCCCTGCACGCCATGCAGGGCCAGATCATTATCACGCTGTTGCAGATTGACACCGTTCAGCAGCCACTGCAGCTGGATACGCTGATCGGGCTGCCGGGTCATGGTGACGGTCAGTGGATCCAGGTGCATGCGACTGTCGCTCAGCTGCAGCGTGATACCATCAGCATCCAGTTGTGCGGTGATCTGCTCACTCCAGCCGCGCGCCTGCCAGCGCAGAGAGGGTTCGCCGAGCTGCAATTGACCGTTTTCCAGCAGGGTAGCGAGAGTGCCCCGGTTACTGACCAGTCGCCCTTCGCTGCGGGCATAACCGGGCAGCATCCAGCTATCGATGCGCATGTAGAGCTCCAGCGGTCCCATGCCGGCCAACTGCTGGCTGAGTCCCGTTTGCGCGGGTAGGCCAAGAGCCGTGAGTAGGCTGACCGGATCCACCAGGCTCAGATGCAGTTCGCCGCTGTGGCGGAATAGCCCCTGGTCATAGCTAAACCAGGTGGCCCCCATACCTGGCGTCTTATTCAGCCGCTCGAGCCAGGCCTGGCGCTGATCCTCGTAGCGGGCTCCGGTCTGCAGGGTAAAGACCATGAACAAGACCAACAGCAGGCTGACAGCAACAAGAAAGGGCCAATAGTGTCTGATGGTTCGCATAGCATCCTTGCCAGAGAGATAACCCGGTACGGCCCGAGTCTGTGGCGCTAGGATGCGGCGTTTTTATGACAATTTGATGAAATCTGACTCAAATGGTGCAGATGGGCGGATCTGGGGCTCGGCGTCACACCTGGATCTAGAGCCCCATGACGGAGCGGGTTACTCCTCCTGATCCTGACTCATGTCGTCGAGGGTGAGGGAAAAACTGGGCATAAAGGTATCGAGAAAATATCGCACCGTCGGGGTCATGCGTTGTTCCAGCATTTTTTCCAACCGCCGTTTGGCGACTTCGAATTCGTGGTTGCCAGCCGCCAGCTCTTCGAGGCACTTGCTATAGGCACACAGGGTATCGGCGGCCTTCACCAGCGTGTATTGGTGCGGGTCCTGTTGATCCGAATCCAGCAATGGTCGGAAATCATCGATAAATTCGGCGGGTAGCATATGGAGCAGACGTTGCTCGGCCAGCTTCTCGATCTTCTTGTATTCCGCGGCAATCGCCGGATTGTGGTACTTGATGGGGGTGGGCAGATCGCCAGTCAGGATCTCGGTGGCATCGTGATACAGGGCCAGTACCGCGATGCGATCCGGATTGAGCTGACCGCCAAACTTGCGGTTTTCAATCAGGGCCAACGCATGGGCGACCATGGCCACTTGCAGGCTGTGTTCACTGATATTTTCCGGCTGCACGCTGCGCATCAGCGGCCAACGGTAAATCAGCCGCATCCGCGAGAGTTGGGCAAAAAAATGACTGGAAACCGGCATCAAGACTCCTGAAGGCAAGGATAGGGGTGATGATGAGCCCCATCCAACACGGGTTATTCGACCAGAACCCAGCCTTGCTGGCCATCGGCAACGACGACTTGCTGGGTTTTGCGTTGACTGCCGACCACGGGCAACTTGGTCTCGACTTCGATGGTGCAGGCATAGGCACCCTCTTTTTTATCGCAACCGAGCTTATGCACGGCCACGACTTCAATCTTGCCTTTATCGCCCAGCACCAGGCTGGTGACCTGATTGGCCTGGGTCAGACTCTTCTCGATGGCGGCTTTCAGATCGGCTTCGCTGGGTTCGCCGCAAGCGGTTAACAGCAGGGCGCAACAGGGGAGGAGCAGAAGGCGTTGATAGGACATGAGATTCTCGGCATGGAAAGCTGTGGCGCCACAGTATCATCTGCAGCGGGCAAAAAAAACCGGGGCCAGCAAATCGCCCGCCCCGGTGGTTTCGTAACGACCTACTGGTGGTAGGTCTTGAGGAAGCGGGCCAGACGGCCGATGGCGTCCTGCAAGATCTCTTCCTGGGGCAAGAACACCAGCCGGAAGTGGTCGGGGGAAGGCCAGTTAAACCCTGTGCCCTGAACCACGAGCAGCTTCTCTTGTTGCAGCAGATCAAACACCAGCTTCTGGTCATCCTTGATCGGGTAGACCTTGGGATCCAGCCGCGGGAACATGTAGAGCGCGCCCTTGGGTTTGACACAGGAGACACCGGGGATCTGGTTGATCAGCTCCCAGGCCAGATCCCGCTGTTTACGCAGGCGGCCACCCGGCAGGATCAGCTCGTTGATGCTCTGGTAACCGCCCAGTGCTGTCTGGATGGCAAATTGCATCGGCACGTTGGCGCAGAGGCGCATGGACGCCAGCATCTCCAGACCGTCGATATAGCCGCGGGCATGTTGTTTCGGGCCGCTGACCATCATCCAACCCTGGCGGAAACCACAGGCCCGATAAGCCTTGGACAAGCCATTGAAGGTCACCACCAGCACATCGTCACACAGGGTGCAGATACTGTGATGGGCTATATCGTCATAGATGATCTTGTCGTAAATTTCGTCGGCGAAAATGATGAGCTTGTTCTGGCGCGCAACCTCAATCACTTCCAGCAGGAACTCGGTGCTGTAGACGGCGCCGGTCGGATTGTTGGGGTTGATGAGCACTATACCCCGGGTCTTAGGGGTGATCTTCTTCTTGATATCGTCGATATCTGGATACCACTCGGCCTGCTCATCACAGATGTAGTGCACCGGATGGCCGCCGGAGAGGGTGACGGCGGCGGTCCACAAAGGGTAGTCCGGAGCCGGAACCAGCATCTCGTCGCCATTGTTCAGCAGCGCTTGCATGGCCATCACGATCAGTTCGGAAGCGCCGTTGCCGACGTAGATGTCATCCACATCGGCCTTACGCAGACCTTTTTGCTGGTAGTGCTGGGCGATCGCCTTGCGGGCCGCGAACAGCCCCTTGGAATCACAGTATCCCTGGCCCTGGGAGATGTTGACGATCACATCCTTGATGACCTCTTCCGGGGCATCAAAACCAAAGGGGGCGGGATTACCGATGTTGAGTTTCAGAATGCGGTGCCCTTCGTCTTCCAGACGGCGAGCCTCTTTATGCACTGGACCGCGAATGTCATAACAGACATTGTCCAGTTTGTGTGCTTTATCAATCGAATACATCTGTGCCTCTGCAATACCGGAGGAGACATACTCCAATCGTCTCCAAGGGCACCTATTCTTCCCCCTCATGGCCTGTGTGACAACCATGGATCCAGATATTTTTTCAGTGTGAGTGGCGACTAAATTGTCTTTATGACAAATATATGACCGCATTTATTTGTAATATTGGATGTATGTGCTGTTGTGGCAATTCAGGTGCGTGACCTGTACTGGCTGGGAGCCTGGCGATGGCGGGATCCTCTATTGCCGAATTGGTGCAATTGTTGGGGCCGGATCCGGTCGTTGGGCCTCATGGTGGGACAAAAACGGTCATGAGTGGCGGGAAAGGTGTGCTGCAGCTGTTGTAGTCCGGGGCAGGCTCTCCACCGCAAAACCGGTGGAGAGCCGGGTTGTTTAGTCTGCGCTAATCGGTGATCTGCAGCGGCTGTTCGCGATAAATCTGCTCCAGCACGGCTCGCTCGAATTTGTAATGGGGAGAGGCAATACGGTGGGCCTTCAAGGCCTGGCGTACCTTGGGAGGAAATGTCAGGCCGTTGACCATCACCACGAAGGCCTTACGTTGCCCTGAGGCGGTGGTCATAAACCCGGCCAGATTGGATACGTTTTGCAGGGTACCGGTTTTGGCGGTCACATTCTTCACCAGCGGTGGCATCTGCACGCTGCCGCGCGAACCCAGGGTCCCGCTCATTCCGGCGACGGGCAGCTTCTCGATGAGCTGCAATTGGTCATTGTTGCGGGCGATGAAATCCAGCACTTCCAGCATCTGGCTGGCCTTGATCAGGTTGTGGGCCGAGAGTCCTGAGCCATCGGCCAACAGCGCCGAGCCCAGATCGATGCCGGCTTTGGTGCGCAGAATTTCGCGAATGGCATCGGCGCCGCTGGCATAACTGGCTGGGCGTTTGAAGTAGAGGTGTCCCAGGGCGCGGGCGATGCTGTCGGCAATCAGGTTGTCCGATTTTTTCAGCATCCGGTCCAGCAATTTACCCAGTGGAGCCGAGGGCACATGGGCCAGTTCGACCAGATTGGGGGGCGTCTTGCGGACCGAATACACGGTGCCACTGACGGTCAGGCCAGCCCGTTTAGCGGCCCAATCAGTAATGCTGATGCCCCAGACCGTTGGATCCTGCACCGCAAAGGAGAGGGGCCAGGGTTTGTTTTTTTGCGCCGGAATACAACCGGTCAGATGGTAGTTGTTGCCGGAGTCGAGATTGACCTCCAGCTCGCAGCCCGAGTAGTAGTCATTGAGTGTGACGACCTGCGCTTCACTGGTGATGGTGATAGGTTGGCCGGTTTTGATCATCGGTTGAGCAATTTGCCCGACTTGATCGGCCTGTAATTGGGCATAGACACAGTTGCGATCGATGATGACAGCCGACGCTGGAGCCGTGAAGCAGACTGGCAGATCATTCCACGACCAGCCATTGCCGCGGTCATAACCGGCATAGTTGCTGACATCCAGCAAGATATCACCATTGATTTGGGTCACGCCCTGCTGGCGCACATAGGCCAGCAAGTTGATCAGCGTTTGGCGGGTCAGATCCGGAGCGCCGTTGAACTCCAGTACCAGATTGCCCTGCAGCACTCCGCCATTGGCCTTGGCTTGTGCCATGGCGCCATTTTCTGCCAGCAGGCGGGTCTTGAATTGCCAATCCAGACCCAGATAGAGAGCGGCCGCCGTGGCGGTCAGCACTTTTTGCGTCGAGGCGGGGATCATAAAGGCATCGGTATGCACCCCCTGGATCGAGGCTTGTCCTGGCGTTTTGTAAGCCACGGCAACCCGGGCGCCTTCTGGAACCGGGATCGCCGCGTGAGCCGCCAGGGCGCCGAACAGACTTGCCGCCAACAGGGCAGGGCGTAGCAATGAGATCAACAACTTCATGGTAGAACCTCGGTTACAGGGCGTAAGCAGTACGAAAGCGGCCCTGATAATCAAAAATTTTCTCGGTAATGCGCCAGACATGCCCCTGCTTGCGGGCAATGACGAAATCTGGATGGCGCAACAACGGCTCGGCTTCGAGTACGCTGGCGAGGGTTTGTAGTTGGGGTTGCAACCCCGGCGCGCGCCAATGGCGCGCAATCAACTGCTGGTTCAGTCGTTGCAGGCTGCCCGCACTGTCAAAACTGAAACGTTCACTCAGTTCGGCGCCGTCTTCATCGTGATAGGTGACGAGCAGTTGTTCACGGCCCTGTTTACGATTGGCTTGCAAGCTCATGCCGGCACAGCGGATGACTTTGGCGTCTTTGAGCGCCAATGCCGCCTTGAGCTGATCATCGGCATCGTGCAGCACGGCATCGCAGCTGTGGCAGCGTCGCGCGGCGATATCGTTGGCTGCACCACAGTGGCCGCAAATTTTAGCCCGGAAACGATAATCGCAAAATTCGCGATGTCCACCTTCATCTTCAAAAAAACCGTGACATTGACGGCCAAAATGTTCAATCACCTCGCCATTGGTGCCCAATCGACCCCAAAATTGATTGGCAAAGCCACAGGCCGGACACAGCACCTGGACAGGTACCGTATCCGCCGCCGGTTTGGGCTCGCCAATTTCCGGGGCAAACAGGTCATAGGCATTACCGGCGTAATCCAGGATCAGGCACTCCTGTTTCTGCTCGGCCAGACGCAGACCGCGACCGATGATCTGCTGATACAAGGAGAGGGATTCGGTAGGCCGCAGCACAACGATCAGATCGACATGGGGGGCATCAAAGCCCGTGGTCAGCACCGCCACATTGACCAGAAACTTGAGTGTTCGTGCCTTGAAGGAGTCGATCAGTCGATCCCGCTCCGGTAACGGGGTTTCTCCGGTGATGAGAGCCGCTGTACCATCCGGCAGCAAGCCGGTCACTTCCCGCGCGTGCTCGACCGTGGCGGCGAAGATCATGACGCCGTGTCGATCCTGCGCGTACTCGATGATTTGGCGGACAATATGTGGTGTGACCCGGGTCTGGCGTTTGAGCTCGCGTTCGATATCGGCATCGCTGAACAGACCGTTTTCCCGAGGCAATAACCGGCTGAAATCATAATGGACGGCGGGTGCATCTATGAGTCGGGGCGGGGTCAGATAGCCCTGTTTGATCATCTGCCGCAGCGGTAGCTCGAAGATGCAATCGGCAAAGAATCGCGGCTCCGTGGTCCGGACCATGCCGCGGTAGTGGTAGTTGTAGATGTAGCCCAGGCCGAGGCGATAGGGGGTGGCGGTGAGACCGAGGATCTTCAGTGCCGGATTGTGGCTTTTGAGATGAGCGATCAGCTGATGATACTGGCTATCCTCTTCCTCTCCGACCCGGTGACATTCATCGATGATCACCAGGGATACGGGTTCGCTAAAGCGTGGCAGATTGCGGGCGACCGACTGGATGGAGCCGAAGACCACGCGGCGCAGGTTCTCTTTTTGTCCTAATCCGGCGGAGAAGAGATCGGCCTGCAATCCCTCCTGCAGGCCCAGCGCCTGATATTTGCCATGATTTTGCGCCACCAACTCTTTGACATGGGCCAGTACCAGTACCCGTCCTTTGGCCTTGCGGGCCAATTCGGCGATGACCAGACTCTTACCCGCTCCGGTGGGAAGCACCAGCACGGCGGGGGTGCTGCGGCGCCGAAAATGATGGATAACCGCATCCACGGCTTGCTGTTGATAGGGTCTGAGCTGGTACATGGTCTGTTCCGTACAGGCTTTGAAAACAGCGAAAGGGGGCATTATAGGAGCCCGGGATCGCGCTGCAACTGATCCGACATCACAAGTGGTTGGGAATCATGTATCATTTGCCACGATTTTCCAAAACCGACTGACTAGAGAACCGACCATGATCATTACCCCCAAGGTACGTGGCTTTATCTGCACCACCACTCATCCGGCCGGCTGTGAAGCCAATGTTCGCCAACAGATCGCCTACATCAAGAGCAAAGGCAAACTGGAACAGGGTCCCAAGCGCGTGCTGGTGATCGGTGCCTCTACCGGCTATGGCCTGTCGTCACGCATTACGGCGGCGTTTGGTTCCGATGCGGCGACCATCGGTGTGTTTTTCGAAAAGCCGGGTACCGACAAGAAGACCGGCAGTGCGGGTTGGTACAATGCCGCCGCTTTTGACAAGGCCGCCAAAGAGGCTGGTCTGTATGCCAAGAGCATCAACGGCGATGCCTTCTCCCATGCCTGCCGCGATCAGGTTATCGAGCTGATTAAACAGGATCTGGGTCAAGTCGATCTGGTGGTCTATTCACTGGCCTCGCCGGTGCGCAAGCTGCCGGATACTGGTGAAGTGATCCGCTCGGCGCTCAAACCGATTGGTGAGGTCTACAAGACCACGGCCATCGACACCAATAAAGATGTCATCGTCGAAGCCGAAGTCGAACCTGCCACGGACGAAGAGATCGCCAGCACCATCAAGGTGATGGGTGGTGAAGATTGGGAGCTGTGGATCAACGCTCTGGAAGCGGCCGGCGTGCTGGCCGATGGCGCCAAGAGTGTGGCTTATAGCTACATCGGCACCGATTTGACCTGGCCGATCTACTGGCATGGCACCCTGGGCCGCGCCAAGGAAGATCTGGACCGCGCCAGTGCGGCCATCAACACCAAGCTGGCTACTCATGGTGGCAGTGCTTATGTGGGCGTGCTCAAGTCGGTGGTGACTCAGGCTTCGGCCGCTATTCCGGTGATGCCACTGTACATTTCCATGTCGTTCCAGATCATGAAGCAGATGGGCCTGCACGAAGGTTGCCTGGAGCAGATCCAGCGTCTGTTCTGGACCCGCCTCTACTCAGGCGAGCCGACCCCGACCGATGAGAAGGGTCGTATTCGTATGGATGACTGGGAGCTGCGTGATGATGTGCAGCAAGCGTGTCGCGATCTGTGGCCGCAAATCACCAGCGAAAATCTGTCCCAATTGACCGATTACCAAGGCTACAAGGATGAATTCCTCAAGCTGTTCGGTTTTGGCTGGGCGGGTGTGGACTACGACGCTGACGTGGCCACCGAAGTCAACTTCGATGTGATCGAGCTGGCATAAGCGGATCGCAGCGCTTAATTGCTCATGACTCGAAACAACGCCCTCCATTGGAGGGCGTTGTTTTTTTATGCCATTTAAGCTGCCGATGTGGCGATACGCCGCGAGCGGATTGACACTCGGAGTCATTGAATAACGGGCTGGTTCAGATCACCACAGGTCGACCGTGAGTTGGATGCAACCACAACTCGGGACCTACGCCGTAGAGCTGATGCAGGTTGCGGGCTGTCAAGGTGCTTGCCGGGGCGCCGTCGGCCACTATCTTGCCCTCTTGCATCAGCAGCAGTCGATCGGCGTAACGGCTGGCCAGATTCAGATCATGGAGCACGATCAGCACCGAGTGACCCGCCCGGGCCTGGGCCTGGGCCAATTGCAGGGTCTGATGCTGGTGGCCCGGATCCAGTGCCGAGGTGGGTTCATCCAGCAGCAGTAATCCGGGTTGATCAGGGTCCAGTTGCGCCAACACCCGGGCAAAATGCACCCGCTGCTTTTCGCCACCGGACAACTGCTGGTAGGGCGCATCCCGCAAGGACCAGACATCCAGCGACTGCATGCTGCTGCGGATGCGGCGCAGATTCTCGTCGCGGCTACAATGCCAGGGATAGCGCCCTAACTCGACCACCTCACGGGCGCGAAAATCAAAACCCAGCATCGAACTTTGCGGTAGCACCACCAACCTTCGTGCCAATGCATGGGCATGCCAGTGCTGCCGAGGTTGGTCAAACAGCCGGATCTCGCCTTGATAGGGGATGTCATGACAGATGGTGCGTAACAGGGTGGATTTGCCACAGCCATTGGGTCCCAGCAGGACGGTCAATGCACCGGACTCCAGCTCCAGTGACAGACCATCAAATAGCGGACGACGTCCTAACTGCAGCTGCAGATCGACAATCGATAAGGGCTTCATCCTCGCGCCTCCTGACGCTGTTTGAGTAGCCAGAGGAAAAATGGCGCACCGAGCAGGGCGGTGATGAGGCCTACCGGAATTTCAGCGGGAGGGGCCAGAGTGCGCGCCAGCAGATCGGCCAGCAGCAGCAACAGGGCACCTCCTAGCGCACTCAGTGGCAGCAAGCGCCGGTAATCGGGCCCGGTCAGCATCCGCATCAAATGCGGAACCATGAGCCCGACAAACCCGATCATGCCGGCGGCCGCCACGGCAATGCCGACGCCCAGAGCACACGCCAGAATGGCGCGCCGTTTCAGTTGTTCCACCGCCACGCCCAGATGCCGGGCTTCCGATTCCCCTAGCAGCAAGGCGTTCAGTGCCCTGGCTTGATGCTGGCTCCAGCCCCAGAGCAGGAGAGTGGCCAGCAGGGAGAGCGTGACCCGAGGCCAGCTGGCGCCCGCGAGGGAACCCATCTGCCACAAGGAGAGATCCCGCAGTTGTTCATCATCGGCAACATAGTTGAGTAAGCCGAGTACAGAAAAGGCGATGGCACCCACGGCGACACCGGCCAACAACATCATCGCCATCGAGGTGCCATAGGCGGTATGGCCCAACCGGTAAACCAGCAAGGTGGTGAGCAAGCCACCGACAAATGCCAGTAGTGTGGTCGAGCCCAGGGTCAACCATGGCATGGCCAGTTGCGGTAGCAACACGATAGCCAGTCCCGCGCCCAGCGCTGCGCCACCACTGACGCCAATAATGCCTGGGTCTGCCAGGGGATTACGGAATAACCCCTGCAAGATGGCGCCGGTGAGGGCGAGTAGAGCCCCCACCGCAATCGCCATCAGGCTACGTGGCAGCCGAATTTGCCAAATCACCAGTTGGTGGGTGGGATCGCCCAGTCCCTGCAATGCACTCCAGGTATCGCCCAGGGTCAACGGGAGAGCCCCTGTCGCCAACGACAGCATGGCCATCGCGAGCAGGGGCGAGATCAGAAGCATCAGGGATGTACCGGTACCAAGACGCATGACTCAGTGGGTCTCCGCGGTGGCTGCTGCTTTGAGCAGCACCTGTTGCAAGCGGGTTGCGGCATTCACGGTGCTGAGGTTCATGCCGTCGATCAAGGCCTGGCCAGGAACAGGATAGACGGGCAGATTCTGCAGATGGGGGTGATCCTTGATGTGCGCAAAGGCGTGCTGCAGTAATTGCGGGTCTTGCTTGAGACTCCGGGTGCTGACCAACAGAGCATCAGGCTTCATGGCCAACAGGGATTCCAGGTTCAACAATTGATAATTGGCGAGCTCGGCGGCCGGATTTATGCCGCCAGCTAGTTCGATGAGGGTCGATGCCGGGGTGTTGCCACCGGCTACCATGGCTGGCCGTCCTGGGTGGATCATCAGATAGAGCAAACGCGGGCGCTGTTTGAGGTGCCCAGCGTGCTGGTGCAGTACTGTCACCTGCTGCTCCACCTGTTGGGATAACTGTTTTGCCGCTGCTGGCTGATCCAGCAGTGTGCCCAAGTGCTGGATGTTCTGCTGCAAGGTCGCGACGTCAGCACGGGATGAGAGTTTATCGATACGAACGCCCGCTTGTTGCAGTTGTTGCAAGGTATGGTTGGGCCCCATTTCATCACTGCCAACCAGTACGGTCGGCTGGAGTGCGAGGATCCCTTCACTCGCCAACTGCCGGTGATAGCCGACATTGGGAAGGGTGAGACCTTGGGGCAGACGGGAAGTACTGTCGGTGGCGACCAGCTGCTTGCTGCCATTCAGAGCGATGATCAGCTCACTGATACCGGCACCGGCACTGACAATCCGCTCGGCAGCCAGCAGGGAAGGGCTGAGTAGGGCACAGCTCAATAGAGCGCTGCTAACAAAGCACAGATTTTTCATGCTCTTCATGGGGTACATCTCCAGTGAGTGAGGTCGGGTCAATTGACAATAAGGGGGGTGAATGTCCGGTTACGAGGTGAGCGGATGCCATAAGCTGAAATCGACCCAGCATGGTTTAGCTCAGTTTGAATCGGACAGGCACCAGTGCTTTGCTGGTCCCTGTGACCCCGGTCGGGGGAATAAATTTCCATTCCTGAACTGCTGCGATGGCAGCTTTGTCGAGCACGGCAAAGCCGGAACTTTTATGGAGTGAAATGGCGACTACCTCGCCCTGGGGGTTGATCTCGACCACGAGTCGCGTGGTCCCTTCCTGCCCCAATCGTACCGCCAATCTGGGATATGGTGGCTGAGTTGGCGTCCCTCGGTATCGCGCCGGATAGTAGGGATCCGGATGGTAGGGATCGACAGTCCGTTGCTGGCGAGCCGTGGATACCGGTCGCGAGGTTGCTTGTGCTCGCAGTGCTGCAACTCCGCGGGCAGACTCGGTGGCTGGCTGCGACGCGGGGCGTACGGTATGCATCGAAGGTGTCGCCTTCTGTTGGCCATGTTCCCCGGGGTGAGGGTGCTTTTTCGATGTGATCGGCTTAGTCGTGGCGACCTTGATCGGCTGTGGACGTGCACTCGTTGTCGCCAACTTGTTCTGCGGGGTTGCTCGCGGGTTCTTGGGAGTAGGAACGACCGTTGCTACTGGCTCTGAGATGGCCTTTGTAACCGTGGCCTGGATCTTCTGTCTGACTACAGGCGCAGTCACATGCCGCACGCTGATCCGGCTGTTCTCGAGGGCGGAGTCAGATTGGGCTTTGGCTTGATTGCCGGAATAGGCCACGAGTGAAAAGATGCCGACATGAATCGCCACCGAGATGACTCCGGAAATCCAGATCCTTGCTGTTGGCATCATGATGTTTTGCCCGTTCCATGCCGCATGGGGTCAACTCCGGTAGCAGGTGAAATCTACCGACCGAATATACAAAAGACCCTGAAAAAGATCAAATGGGAACTATTTGCATTTGCGTTTAGTCCGAATTATTCTGGCCCAAGTTTCTGGAATAGTTATAAAAAAGGACTCAAAACGTGAACGATATGTCAAAAGTTGCCTTGGCGGTTTGCGCTGGCCTGATGGGCATGCAGGGTGCCGTTGCCGCAGAAGAAGTGGATGAACTTTCTACCGTCGTAGTGACTGCAACCCGGGATGAAAAGCCTGCTGATCAGCAGCAACGCGCCGTGGCTGTGGTTACCAAGAAGGCGATCGAAGCGCGCCAACCGGACTCTGTTGTTGAATCACTCAAGTATGAAAACAACGTGGAAGTCGGAGGCGGTAGTCGCCCTGGCGCGCAGCAACCGATTGTTCGCGGTTTGAGCGGGAATCGGGTGCTGCAAGTCATTGATGGTGTGCGTCAGAACACCAATTCCGGGCATCGCGGTACCTACTTTGTTGATCCGGAGCTGGTTGAACAGGTCGAAGTGGTCAAGGGGCCCAGTAGCTCGTTGTGGGGCAGTGGTGCACTAGGGGGGGTTGTGGCCACCAATACCCGCAATGCCGATGATCTGCTCAAGCCGGGTCAGGAGCTGGGTGGTTATGCCAAGCAGGGCTTCCAGACGGCGGATGACAAGTCGCTGACCAGCACGGCCCTGTATGGTCGGACCGGCGAGAAGGGTGACTGGTTGCTGAATGGTTATTACAACGACAGCAACAATATCCGCCTCGGGAATGGGGAAGATCTGCAACACTCGGCTGCTCGTCAGCAAGGGGTGATGGGGAAGTTTGGTTGGGAGCCGGATGATGCGCAGCGGATCCAGCTGTCACTGCGCCATAGCGAATCGAATCAGAACGCCCCTAGTAATCCGTCGGCTGACGTTAGCAGCTCGGTGCCGCTAGTCGATCAACAGACCCGTGATTTTAACTCGACACTGGATTATCGCCTGCGTCCAGATAACAACCCGTTGCTGGATACCCGAGTGACAGCCTATGTCAACCAGACCCAATTTGATGAATACCGTATCGCCAAAGCCCAGCAGGATGAGGTGAACTATCAGACTCTGGGTCTGAATCTGAACAATCGCGCCGAACTGGAGTGGGCCTCGGTTCTGGCGGGTGCCGATATTTATGCAGACAAGACCGATGGCCAGCGGGAAGGAAGCAACCGTCCGATCCCGGCCGATGGTCGTGCCCGGGTGTGGGGCACCTTTGTTCAGGCAGACATTCCGTTGGCTCGGGACTGGACTTTGTCGCCAGGCGTGCGTTACGACCAGTTCCATACCGAAGACAAGCAGCAGGCGAACTCCGCTCGTACCGAAGACCATATTTCGCCGAGCCTTGGCTTGTCCTGGGTGACCACCTCCTGGTTGACGCTGGGGGCCCGTTATGACGAGGCCTTCCGCGCTCCGACCAGTGAAGAGCTCTTTACCTCCGGCACCCACTTCTGCATGGGACCAACCATATGTAATACCTTCGAGCCCAATCCGGATCTGAAGGCCGAGACAGCCAAGAACAAGGAGCTCTCTGCCCGCTTTACCTTCAACGATGTGTTGACTCAGGATCGTCTGGGCTTGACGGCCAGCTGGTTCGACAACGATGTGGATAACTACATCGAGCAACAAGTGGTCAATGATTTTGCCAACATGATCTTCCAGACCAGCTACAACAATGTCTCCTCGGCACAACTCAGGGGTTACGAATTGGCGGCGGACTACAGTTGGCAACTGCTGAGCCTGCAACTGGCCTATGGCCAGACGCGCGGTCTTGATAAGAGCCAGGGCGATGGTTTGTCCGGTGTCCCGGCTGACAAGCTGGTATTCGGTATCAATCAGGGCTTGCTGGCCGGTGATGTGGATGTTGGCGCCAAGATCTCTCACTACGGTTCACAAAGCCATGTGCCACAAGACAATGATGTGGCGAGCTATGACGGCTATACCCTGGTCGATCTGTCCATGCGCTGGCAGCCGCAAAGTGGCACCTGGCAAGACTGGCGAGTCAATCTGGCGCTGGATAACCTGACGGATCAGTACTATCTGCCAGCGTTTAACCAGCTCTATTCTCCGGGACGTAACGGCAAGCTCTCGGTTGCTTACCAATTCTGATGAGGCGAGCCCCGGGTGACCGGGGCTCTATCGAGTTATGGATATTTCACAGTTCGATGCCACTATCCTAGGTCATAGGACCCCGGATCCGTTGCAATTTGCCTTTGCAGGCAAGAGTAGTGCCCATGCCGGACGCGGCGGGCGACCGCTGACCACACCGGAAGCCCAGGCTGCCCGGATGGATCAGTTGCTGGCTTCCGAGCCGGTTCCGGGGCGCGCCCGTTGCTTGTACGTGCATATTCCTTTTTGTCGAGTGCGGTGCACCTTCTGTTCGTTTTTTCAATACGCCGCAAGTCCGGACTGGATCCATGGATACCTGCATGGCTTGTGGCAGGAGTTGGAGAACAAGGCGCGTCAGCCCTGGGTGCAAGCCGCACCGTTTGATGCTGTGTATGTTGGCGGTGGCACGCCCACCGACATGAGTGCCGGGCAAATCCAGGAGTTGGGGCAACGACTGCGGCGCTTGTTTCCACTCAGCGATGATTGCGAGATGACTCTGGAAGGGCGACTCAACGGCTTCAACGACGACAAGTTCGATGCTGCCTTGCATGGCGGGTTCAACCGCTTCTCGTTTGGCGTGCAAAGTTTCGATAGTCAGGTCCGTCGAGCGGCCAAGCGCCTGGATCTGCGCGACGCCGTCATGTCCAGATTGCAGCAACTGGCCGCTGCCGATGCCGCGCCCATTATTATTGATCTGCTGTTCGGCTTACCGTTTCAGGATGAGGCCTGCTGGCAGCGGGATATCGCCGACTTTCTGGCCAGTGGTGCCCACGGCGTCGATCTCTATCAATTGATTGAAATGCAGGGCACACCGATGGCTCGACTCATCGAACAGGGCAAACAACCGCCACCTGCCATGACGCCGATGAAAGCCCGGATGTACGCCTATGGAGCGCAAACCCTGGAAGCCGCCGGTTTGACCCGCCTGAGTGTCAGCCACTGGGCCCGCGATGCACGGGAACGCAGCCGCTACAACGCGCTAGCCAAAACCAGCGCCGATGTCTTGCCGCTCGGTGCCGGGGCGGGGGGCAACATCAATGGTGTGGCCCTGATGCAGCACCGGGATCTGCCCGCTTATCAGGAATCGTTTACCCGCACCCCATGGCCTATCGCCATGATGATGGAGCCTGCGCCGCATGCGGCACGGGATGGCCTGCTCAAGGCGGCTTTTGATCGCGGCATTCTGGATGCCAATCTCTGGGCCCGTGCCGGTGAGCCTGAACTGTTCCAGACGTTATCCCCCTTACTGCGCGCTTGGGCTGAACGAGGTCTTCTGGAACTCGGGTCTAATTCTGCTGAGTTGACCCTCGCCGGGCGTTTCTGGAGCGTGAATATGGCGCAAGGTGCCTTGACGGCTCTGGCCGGCCGCGCCGGCGCTCCCCCCTCTTTGATGCAACAACATAAGGAAGCTACACATGCCGCACACTGAACAACTTGCCACCCTGATTGCCGAGGATCCCCATCAAACGACGATGGCGATGGCAGAAACGCTCGGGCTGACAGAAGGTGCGCTGATTCGACTCTTGCCTGCCGAGTGGGTCACCCTCTGGTCGGGTGAACAGGCCGAGGCACTGCTGCTGCAATTGAGCCAGTGGGGCGCGCTGACTACGATTGTGGAATCTGACGGCTCTATTTTCGAGTTCAAGGGGCTGCTGCCTGCCGGCAAAACGGCGCGTGGTTACTACAACCTGATGGGTGACGAGGGGTTGCACGGGCATCTCAAGCTGGATGGCATCACGCATATTGCTCTGCTGAGCAAGCCGTTTATGGGCAAAGAGAGCTATGCCTTCGCCTTCATTGCCGCCTCCGGACGTTGTGCTTTCAAGATTTATCTCGGCCGTGATGCCGATCGCCGCTTGCTGGCCGATCAGGTAACCCGCTTCCAGCACTGGCGACAGCTGGATTCTCTGCCTGCAGCAATGGTTTGAGGTGATAACAGATGCAAGATAAACAGCAACGTTTACAACAACGGCTGGAGCCGGAAATTCAGGCTTTTCGGGATGCCTGTCGTAGCCTGATGCTGGCCACCGTGGATGCCGACGGTATGCCGAATGTCAGTTACGCCCCCTTCGCCTTGGGTCAGGAGGGTTACTATGTGCTGATTTCCGACATCGCCCGCCATGCCCGCAATCTCAAGCAAGTGCCTAAAGTTTCACTGATGCTGATTGAAGATGAGGCCAATGCGCGTCAGCTGTACGCACGTCAGCGGCTGACCTTTGATGCCAGTGTGCGCATCGTCGGGCGTGACAGCGAAGAGTGGCCGCTCGGTGTTGCCGCTCTGCTGGCGCGGCATGGGGAGATAGTGGCGGGTTTGTCCAAGATGGAGGATTTCACCTTATTCTGCCTGCAACCGCAGATGGGGTTGTATGTGAAGGGCTTCGGTCAGGCTTACCGGGTCAACCCGCATGATCTGATTGATGTGCTGCATCTCACCGAGGGACACAGATCGCAACCCCCAAGTCTGGAACCAGACGTCAGCCGCTAATGGCTCTTGAGCTCATCGTTAAACCAAAGGGCTGTCGATGGACAGCCCTTTTTGCACCACCCGAACGGCTCTAGCACAGAGAATCAGCTGTGGTACTGCTCGCAGGCTTCCAGCGTGTTTTCAATCAGACTGGCCACTGTCATGGGGCCGACACCACCGGGAACCGGGGTGATGAAGCTGGCGCGCTCGGCAGCGGCCTGATAGGCCACATCGCCGACCAGACGGCCATCGGCCAGACGGTTGATGCCGACATCGATGACGATGGCACCGGGCTTGATCCATTCACCGGGAATAAACTCGGCCTTGCCCACGGCGACCACCAACAAATCCGCCTGACGGACGAAGGATTCCAGATCCTTGGTGAAGCGGTGGGTAGTGATAGTGGTGCAACCGGCCAGCAGCAGCTCCAGGGTCATGGGGCGGCCAACGATATTGGAGGCGCCGACGATCACCGCATTCAGACCATAGGTATCGACCCCGGTGTGTTGGATCAGCGTCATGATGCCCTTGGGGGTGCACGGACGCAGGGCGGGAATTCGCTGCGCCAGTCGGCCCACATTATAAGGGTGGAAGCCGTCTACATCCTTATCGGGCTGGATCCGTTCAATCACCAAGGTTGAATCGATATGCGCGGGCAGGGGGAGTTGCACCAGAATGCCATCGACGGCCGGATCCTGGTTCAACTCATCGATCAGGGCCAGCAGGGCCTCTTGGCTCGTGGTGACCGGTAAGTCATAAGAGCGTGATTCAAAACCGACCTCTTCACAGGCGCGGCGTTTGCTGCCGACATAGACCTGGGAGGCGGGATCTTCTCCGACCAGTACCACGGCGAGGCCCGGGACTCGTAACCCGGCGGCAATTCGTTGCTGGACCCGGGCGGCAACAGTGTGACGTACCGACTGCGCAATTGCCTTTCCATCGATAATTTTGGCTGACATGCTTCCTTCTCACCTTGCGTATTCGTGGCGCGCATTGTCGCATTTTTTTAACGAAATCGTTAGTCTGGCTCGGTTGGAAAAGCGGCATAGAATAAGAAGTAGGCGATTGAAACTATTGGGGGGAAAAGTGTTTGACGCCTCATACTCTAATCGGTAGTATTCGCCTCCGTTGTCGGTACGCTTACAACAATGTCGGTGATTAGCGCAGTCTGGTAGCGCATCTGGTTTGGGACCAGAGGGTCAGAGGTTCGAATCCTCTATCACCGACCACGCTTCGCAAGGCAGTGCGCCCTTAGCTCAGTTGGATAGAGCAACGGCCTTCTAAGCCGTGGGTCACAGGTTCGATTCCTGTAGGGCGTACCATTGTGATAAGCAGTAAGGCACGTTAAAGAAGTAAAAGTCAGTGGTGGCTGTAGCTCAGTTGGTAGAGTCCAGGATTGTGATTCCTGTTGTCGTGGGTTCGAGCCCCATCAGCCACCCCATCATTACCAGGTTGGCGTTACTTGTTGATAGGTAACGAGGACCAAGCCCTCTTCGCGGAAGTGGCGAAATTGGTAGACGCACCAGATTTAGGTTCTGGCGCCTTAGGCGTGTGGGTTCAAGTCCCTCCTTCCGCACCATACAAACAAAACCCCGGCCATGTGCCGGGGTTTTTGTTTTGCAGCGTCCGCAAGAGCGCGGTACTAGAGATGGAGGCCTTTGTAATGTTGAGATGTTCGCTGCAACAGCAGTGACAAGAGAGCTTCGTTCAAGTGGGCAATCCTGCAATAAATGACGATGCGCTTCTATTGAAAGTAATGATCTGCATGTGCGACTCATTATGATCGGTGAATGTCTCATTTAGTTCCCGGCTCGTTTGTCGTCTGATTGAATTGGCTATGAATCAGATTGCACAAACGAGCCGAATTTCCTTCTGTTCCGGTTCAGTGATCTACAATTTCGGGCGGTTGTAGAGCTGATTTATGTTGAACTTCGTTTCAGTAGCCTCACAAACCACAACCGCAGATCATCGATGTAGACAAACACCACGGGTACCACCAGCAGACTCAGGAAGGTGGAGGTGATGAGGCCGCCGATGATGACGATGGCCATGGGGGCGCGGAAGCTGGGATCTGTGCCAAGACCTAGGGCGATCGGCAACATCCCGGCACCCATGGCCACCGTTGTCATGATGATGGGGCGCGCGCGCTTGCTGCAAGCATCCAGCAGGGCGTCCAACCGGTTCAATCCTCGATTCTGACGGGCCATGATGGCGTACTCCACCAACAGAATGGCGTTTTTGGTCGCTACCCCCATCAGCATGATGAGGCCTATCATGGCCGGCATCGACAGCGCGGTTTGAGAAATAAACAGCGCCAATATGGCCCCGGGTATCGACAGGATCAGGGCTGCCAAAATCGTCACCGGTTGCACGAAGTCCTTGAACAGCAGCACCAGCACAAGATAGATGCAGAGGATGCCGGTGGACATGGCGAGGCTGAAGCCTTCGAACAGCTCGGCCATCGCCTCGGCATCGCCCAAGGCGGCCTTGCTGATGCCGGCAGGCAACTGCTGCAGGCTGGGTAGCGTGCTGACTGCTGCCTCCATCTCGCCCAAGGCGAGACCGTTGAGTTCGACATCCAGAGTGATGTTGCGCGAGCGGTCGAAACGGTCAATCTGTGCCGGGCCGCTCTCCAGACGGATATCCGCAATGTTGGCTAGCATCACGGGGCCATGGCTGCCGGGTACCAGCATGCGCTCGAAGCGGCTCAACTCCTCACGACTGGCATCCTTGAATTTGACCAGCACAGGCACCTGGCGCTGGGAGAGATTCAGCTTGGGAATATTCTGGTCATAGTCCCCCGTGGTGGCGATACGCAGCGTGTCGGCGATGGCCTCGGCGGTGACGCCGAGATCGGCGGCGCGGGAAAAGTCTGGACGGATCACCAGCTCAGGGCGCACCAGGCTAGCGCTGGAGGTAATGTTGCCGACACCGGGAATGGCGCGCATCTCCCGCTCTACCTGGCGGGCGAAGCGGGCCAGTGTTTCGCCTTCGTCACCGGAGAGCACCAGCTGGTACTTCTCGCCGGAGCCGCCGAGGCCGACCTTGACGCGGACTCCCGGCAGCTCGGCCATCCGGTTGCGCAGGTCGGTCTCGATGGCCTGTTTGCTCAGACCACTGCGCTCCTCGCGCGGTGTCAGGTTGATGGTCAGCGTCGCCTCGCGCACGTCACTCACGCCACCGGAGGCAAAGGGATCGCTGCCGGAGGCTCCACCACCAATGGTGGTGTAGAGGCTCTTCACATGCGGATTTTCCCTGGCCAGCTTCTCGGCGAGTTGAACACTCTGATGGGTCTGATGGAGTGTACTGCCTGGCGGCAAGGCCAGGCTGATCTGGGTTTGTGATAGATCGTCTGGCGGAATGAAGCCGGTGGGCAGCAGGGGGGCCAGGCCAAACAGCACACCACAGAAGAACAGCGCCGTGATGGCCGCGGTGCGCCCCTTATGGTGCATGCACCAGTCGGCCATCGCCATGTAATAGTGGTGCCAGCGAGCTTCCTCTTCTTCATCTGGATTGGGTTTGAGCAGATAGGCGGCCATCATAGGAGTCAGCATGCGCGCGACCACCAGAGAGAAGAAGACCGAAATGGCAGCCGTCCAGCCAAACTCGACGAAGAACTTGCCGACGATGCCGGTCATGAAGGCGGTGGGCAAGAAGACGGCGATCAGCGTGAAGGTGGTGGCGATCACCGCCAGGCCAATCTCGTCGGCCGCCTCCATCGCCGCCTGATAGGGGCTCTTGCCCATGCGCAGGTGACGCATGATGTTCTCGATCTCGACGATGGCATCGTCGACCAGGATACCGACCACCAGTGACAGCGACAGCAGAGTGACGGCATTGATGCTGAAGCCCAGCAGGTGGATGACGCCGAAGGTCGGGATGATCGACAGCGGCAGGGCGGCGGCTGAGACCAGGGTGGCGCGCCAGTCGCGCAGGAACAGCCAGACCACCAGAATCGCCAGCAGGGCTCCCTCATACAGCAGCTGCATCGAGCTGTCGTAGTTTTCCACCACTGGGGTGACGAAATTGAAGGCCTCGTCGATCCGGATATCCGGGTGCTGCTGGCGCACCTTATCCAGCGCCTGGCGCACCGAGTTCATGATGTTGACCTCGCTGCCACCCTTGCTACGCACGATTTCGACGGCTACCACAGGTTTGCCATCCAGCAGGGCCAAGGAGCGGGGCTCGGCTATGGTGTCCTTTACCGAGGCGATGCGGTCGAGGCGTACCGCGCGGCCATCGGCTAGCGGTAATTCCAGCGAGGCCAGCTGTTCCGCAGTCTGTACCGTCGCTATGGTGCGCACCGACTGTTCGCTACCACCGACATCGGCGCGCCCCCCGGAGGCCTCCTGCTGGATCTGGCGTACGCGGCGTGACAGATCGGCGGCTGTGACCCCCAGTGCTTGCATGCGATCCGGATCCAGTTCGACCCGGATCTGCCGTGAGACACCACCGACACGGTTGACGGCGCCGACCCCGGGGAGACTGAGCAGCGAACGGGTTAGCTGATTGTCAACAAACCAGGAGAGCGCCTCGTCGTCCATCCGGTTGGAGGCCACCGTATAGGTCAGGATCGGGGTGCCAGCCAGATCGGATTTACTGATCACTGGGTCACGCATGTCGCCCGGCAGGTCGGAGCGGATGCGGCTGACGGCATCGCGGACGTCATCCAGTGCCTCTTGGGTTGGTTTTTCGAGACGGAACTCGATGGTGATGGTGGCCGAGCCATCCGTGGTCTGGGTATAGATGTGCTTGACCCCCTGCACCGAGGCTACCGAGTTTTCGATCTTGCGGGCGATCTCGGTCTCCATCTGTGAGGGGGCGGCGCCGGGCAGCGCGGCACTGACTACCACCATAGGCAGATCGATATCCGGCATATTCTGGATACCCATCTGGTGAAAGCCCATCAGACCGATCAGGGTCAGCAGCAGGAAGCCGAGTACGCTGGGGATCGGATTGCGGATGGACCAGGCCGAAACATTCAGACGCGCCATGCTCACTCTCCGGTGGCTGAAGTCAGTGAGGAGACGCGTACCTTGTCGCCCTCATTGAGAAAACCGACGCCACTGTTGACGATATTCGTCGAAGTAGCCAGCCCCGTAAGGATGGCAATTTCATCGCCCCGTCGTAAACCCGGCTCCACTTTAATCTGGCGTAATGTGTTGTCGGCTCTGAGCTCAAACAGATAATGGAAGCCGTCACGTAGCAACAGAGCGCTTTGGGGGACCGTCAACACCTCCTGTTGTCCAAGCTCGATCGCACCATGGGCAAACATACCGGCGCGGGTACTCTGCCCGGTGGGCAAGTCCACATAGACGATCCCGGTGCGGCTGGCGGCATTCAGAGTGGGGGCGACCTGGCGCACCGTGCCAGTCAACTGCTGTTCGGCCGTGGTGGTGACGTGGACTGGCATGCCGGGTTTAATCTGTACCAATTCGGCGGCTGGCAGTTCGGCGCGCCACTCCAGACGATCGCCGCGATTGAGCCGAAACAGCTCGTCACCGGTCTGTACCACGGCACCGAGGGTGGCCAGGCGGCTGGTGATGGTGCCGTCATCCGGAGCCGTGATACGGGTTTGTGCTAGTCGCAGGCGTGCATTCTGTACGGCCGCCTGCAGACCGGCTACCCGGGCCTTGGCAGCCCGCTCCGCCACCAGATAGGAGGTGGCCTGCTGTTCACTGAGTGTCCCCTTGCCCTGTACGCGACGTGCGCGTTCAGCATTAGCTGTATCCTCTTGCAACATGGCTTCGGCCTCATCGAGAGTGGCCTCGGTCTGCGCCAGTTCGGCTCGTACCGTCTCCTCCTGCAGGTGGGCCAATAGTTGTCCTTTGTGCACCGTATCGCCGACATCCACCCGCAACTCGGTAAGTCGCAGGCCGCCGATCTCGGCGCCGACCACAGCCTCTTGCCAGGCGCTGATACTGCCGTTGGCGGTGAGTGTCATAGGCCAGTTTTGAGGGTGAGGCGTAATGACGCTGACGGTTAGTGCCGCCGGCGCCGCAGACGGTGCCACCGTCAACGTGGGGGGCGAGGGTCTTAGCCAGACCCAGATCCCTGCCAGCAGTAACAGCAGGATCCCAACCAGTGACAGTCGTGGATGGCGGCGCAGCAAGACAACAAGTTTCATTGTGTGATTTCTCGTATTCATCGTTGGCAGATGGGTGATTGTATTCTTATAAAAGTTTCGCAGTGTCAGCTTTTTCGAGATCAGTTTTATAGGTGTGGCGAATCTTGTATTGCTAGGGGTATTGCTGTTTAGCTTATAAGCCGTTTATGCATGGTAAAATCGTACTCATTGAAACCGCTGTCTTCATCCAATTGTTTGGGGGTGAAAATGATATCAGAGTATTGATCTATCATCATGGTTCTAAATGCTATGAATGTTATTCTTGTTGACTATCTCGCGATAAACACCATTCGCTAGGATTTTTTTTAGTCCAGTATTGAATCGCGCGAGAATTTGTTCGGAATTAGGATGTTTTTTTGAGGCAATTAGAACGTTTGGCATGGCATTCATATAGCTAAAAGTCAATGCCTTGAACTTTGTCACCTCTTGAGGGAATGTTTTTTTAATTTCATAATGCAGTGAGGCTCGGTCGCCAACAATCATATCGATTCGTTTTGCTTTTAACATTCTTATCAGTTGTCTGGTGTTTTTTACCTCATAGTGTTTCAGATCTCTGATTTCATACTCCTCTCTCATGAAGTCACCAAGTACAACACCAAAGCTTAATGATTTCAGATCATTCAAATCTTTTGCAGCTATGATATTATCAGTGATGTTAATGTTGTCATCATAATATAAAAACACATTATCCCCATATTGGAATACATCTGACAACAGGTATTTTGACTTTCTGGTTTCGGTAATGGCATAAGCAAAGGATCCAAAAACCTTACCTTCCTGAACTAATTGTTCAGCTCGAGCCCAAGGATAAAATTTGTAAACAGGAGTAATCCCCGCTTCGCGACATATTGCACTGACAAGCTCTGTTGTATAGCCATAGTTAGCCATCTCTGATGACACATAGGGAGGCCATTCACCGATTGCGAACACAACTTTTTCTGCAAGTGCGTTAGCTGAGGAGAAGACAAGAGCAACGAATAGGGTTAAGTATTTCATTGTTTCATCACTCAAAGGGTCTATTCCAAGTAAAAAAGCAAAAAAGTATAGCACACATGTAATTTTACAGAAAACACACACATATAGCGTTGCGGAAATCCATGAATTAGCTATCTAACATTGAAGAAATATGATTATTTAGAATTGTTACCATTTTTTCTTTCTCAGAAGTATCGAAATATATATATTCACTTAACGGTCAACATTAAAAATGGCTTGTGTATTACGATTGATATTTTCTGTGGTATGAGTTGTTTTTCGGTGAAATAAGTTGTTTGCATTGATATAGTGCTTATTGTTAAAGCGGTTTCATATGTCTTGCTTAAACTCTCTTTAGCTACATTATTTTTAATTGCTCTTGAACCGTTTTGTTGAATGCGGATTGACATCCTATCGGTCATATTTTTTATCTGTTGGTCATCATAAATTTGTTTAACTACTGCAATGGTAACGGAAATTAAAGAAAAAAATATAAAGAAAAACAGGATGATGAATTTAGCCTTCAAGGAAAGAGACCCGATATCTATGTTGTTCATGGTTCATATACTTTCAATTATATATATCAATTAAATTATAAAGTATTAAATTAACATCAATAATGCAATATATAGTAATGCAATAAATGGAATATATGGGCATGATCTCATTGTCGCCCGTAAAAGGGGAACATTCACCGGAGGTAATTTCATTGTTTCATTTTTAATTTTTGTCAAAAGTGGAAGTTATCATGTTGACTATGATTTTCTGGTTTTAATATCGCAATTGATGTTTCTATATTTAACTCAATTGATTCAGCGTGCCACATGCTTATGGATGAGAGTTGTGTACATGCCATGCCAGAGTCTTGCTACAGAGTGCATTAATACTGATTTTGAGTTGGTTTGATATTTTTATTGTCTTACATAATCTCGATAATTTCCGTCCATTAAATGAAATATAAACGTCATTGGACGCCATCCAAGAGACAGGGCGAGAAAAATGCCGGCCCTGGACATATTCAATATTCTTAGAACAGATAAAACAAAGCTGGGTTAAATCTTCAATACCTTCAGCTATTAATTCGCTGTTCAAACACTTTGCCAGTTTAATGATTGATTCATACACATTAACTGCATTTTTCCTTTTATGTAAGTCAATGAGAAAATTTTTATCTATCTTTATAAAGTCAAATGATATATCTGAGACTCGCTGCAGGTGCTATAACCAACACCAAAGTCGTCAATAGCAATTTTAAATCCCAGTCGGCTGGAGTTGTAAGAATTAAATATTTTGGCAAGACAGTGTAGGAAATGGCCTGAACAAAGATCGTTGATTGATACATTTAGAGAAATTTGAAAGTTATCCGGTGGGGTTGATTCAGAATATAGATCCTCTAGCGCACATGAAATAGATTTAAGAGCCAGCTTGCTGGTTAGTCCATGGAGCTAAAAATGAAATGAATATGTCAGGTGTTAATTCGCCATGATTCTTTCTTTTCCAGCGACTTAATATTTCAAATCCAATGCAACGAGCTGGATCAATCTCCGCTGTTGGCAGGTGTGTATTATATATTTCATTATTTTATAACGCCTGTGTATGATGTTCTTTACGAATTCCAGAAGTGGCATATCTATTATTATCCCGATTGGCTGTTAATGTTGATAAATAAAAGCGAGTTGAGGTGAATTCACCGCGGAGTAATCAATAAAGCTTAATAAGAAGTGCTGCTTAGAGTATTCTGCATCTTGCGCATATTTCCATCGCGATAAAAAGCACAATGCAAATAAGAATATAATAACTAAGATAAAAGTAATGCGCTGTAATTTGAACTGGCCCGCTCATTCGGAGTTCCTATTATAATTTTATATCTATATGGTTAAAGTATCTGGCACTTCATTAACCAATTATTAACCTAACCAAGACATTATAACTTACCACTAGGTGTGGTTCGTCGCATGATGGTTATATACATATTGTGAATAACCTCTCAACATATGTTGTAGGATCTGTTTGTTTCATAAAGAATAGTGTTTGAGCTGTCATTTTTCAAAACATAGGTTATCATTTGCTGGTGAATAATTAAACAATGATATTTTTTTTGAAGTTGCTTCTATATTTATGACTAAAAACATATTAGAAAATCAATATTTATTACTTTACAAGTGCTTTTATGGAAATGATGGCGGTGTGAATCTTCAGGATATCTCTGATGCATTGTCATGCTCGAAGCGTCACGCCAGTAATATTGTGGCTCGTCTGGTTGACGAGGGTCTCATTGATTGGAAAGGCGTTGCTGGGCGCGGACATAAGTCTGCACTCAAGTTTCTCGCAAGGACGGACTTGGTTGAGGCCAGAATTGCATGTTCAGCTATAAGGCGGCTGTCAGCGCAAGAGAATAAAGCGCTAAAAAATATTAATGAGACTACGCTGGCTAGTTATTTACGCCAAAGTTTAGATCCCAGACCGGCTCAGGATTCACAAGTAAAACCTGATAATAAGTTAATTGTTCACTATTACAGAAGCATTGTGCTTGACTCTCCATTTGTCCACCTTAGGAGAACGGAGCGCCACCTTATAGGCTATTTGTATAAAGGATTGGTGTCATTAAATCATAACAATGGTCTTTTAAATGGTGAGATTTCTCATTACTGGGAAAATATTGAGCCATTGATTTGGCGTTTTCATTTAAGAAAGAAAATTTATCTGCATAGTGGAAAGTTACTTACGGCAGAGAATATTGCCGCATCTCTGACAAAAGATTTCTCCATATTCTCAAAAAAATCAGATTTAGAGATGAAGGTTTATTCAGCAAATGACGAATATGTTGATGTTGCGGTAAATTACAAATTTGCTTGGGTGCCATATCTTCTCGGGTCTCCATTGTTTTCTATTGCAATTTCTGACTCAGATAGCTCTACTGACCCTGCTGATGGTGTGGGGCCGTATAAGATATCTAACGTGAGTAATGATGTTATCGAGTTGGCGTCCGACAGTTTATTCTATGGAGTTAAACCATTGGTTGATTCAATTTCCATTTGTCAGGATGCGCACGTTGATATTCAGCGAAAAATAAGTACTAACCCTGGGTTCATACCAGGCCCGTATGTAAGTTCACAAAGTAAGAAGCAAGAAGAAGCTGTCGAACATAAATCGAAGCTGGAGCTTGGTTGTTATTTTGCAATGATAAGTGACAAGTCGAAAATATTAAACACAGAGACCCTGCGTGCAATTGTGTTAAACATGATAAGTCCAATAGCAATGCTGCAAAATGCAAAGCCTGATGCTTATAGTCATTGGGTTCCAGCGACCGGATTGATACCAAACTGGAATCATAGAGCAATAAAAAACAATGTTTCTGTTAATAGTATTAATTGTGGTTTGAAAGTTATTTATCACACTATGCAGCCCGAACTAGAAAGTATTGCAGCGCTATTGTCACTTCATTTGGCTAGATACAATGTAGATTGTGAATTGATTCCATTGCCATTCGAGAGTTTTTGTAATCCAACATGTGATGTTGATATTGTTCTATCCTCAGTAAACTTCTTTGAGCCAAGAACCTATTCAATTCCTTCTTGGTTTTTCCTGACCGACATTGTCAGACATCATGCTTCATCATTTATAAACAGCATACAGCAAATGAAATCAGACTGGTGCAATGGCCATGATGTATCAGAAACAATATCGAAGCTTGCAATTGAAAAAAATGTTCTAGTGCCGCTATATCATCATTGGCTGAATGTCTATCATGATGAAAATATACGAAATGTAGAAGTAGGATTGCTGGGTTGGTTTCAGCTAGATCATGTGTGGATTAAAAATAATGAACACTGATTTCATTGAAGTAAAAGTAATTATTGAAATAAGGTCTGGAATGGCGCTAGCCCCGTTACAAATTGATAGCGCGAAATATTTAAAGGTTGTGGACCACCTTTTGAAATCGCTAGGCTATGTGAATGTTTTTTCTTCAGAGGTTAATGAAAATGGCGGACATACATGCTATTACAAAAAGCCAGCAATTATGAGTTGATTTATAAGCCAATTCGTTATGGTAATTTAGATGCTTTTCGTAAGTAGGGTTGCCATTTACGACATTAGATTGTTCGACGCGTGTCACGTTTTTTAGCGTTTTCTCATCTTAAAACACGAAATTAAAATATTTGATGGTTCGTTTTTTGTGTGTCTTATATTTCATATAATTAGTCTCAATGGTTACGATGGCTTGATCATGCATCAACAAATAAGCATTAATGCCAATACAATATGTTTGACGAGAGACATTTTATGAAACTTGTAACTAAACTAGCGATAACACTAATCTTGTCAGGTTGTGGTTTTGTTATGATTGGAGCCTTATCTCTTCAGCGGCTTAAAGAGGTTAACACGGATTTTCAATATGTAATGGATAATACGCTACCTAGTTTCAATACCATAAATGAAGCTAATGCTATGTTTCTTGAATTGCGGATTAAAATAAGAAATTTCGCTTTCGGCTGGCAATCAAGAAATAACGACCTATATGGTGGTTCTGACTTTGAAACCGAGGCGAAAAATATACGAGCAAATGGTGATTTATTGTTGGCAAAACTATCCGGATACGAAAAACTTTTCTCGGATGAGCGAGATGCAGTTATTTATAATGATGCCAAATCTGAATTGGTGAAATATTTGAAGATGCTGGATGATCTTCTCATTATGATTGTCTCCACACGTGGCAGCATTGATGATATTTCAGTCGTTAACATTGCGATAAATGATCTCGCGAAGCAATCTAAGCTCGTATCTAGGACATTCTCTGAAATTGTTCATTATAATGAAGTCCTTGCCCGAGATTTAGCTCAAAAGGATCATGAACATTACGGTAATGCACAAATAACCATTATTATGTCTTCAATTCTAATGTTGTCGTTGCTTTTGGTTTTAGGGCTGATTGTTTTCAAACAACTCACCTTCGGTGTTTCCGAGATGAAGAGAGTTATGGATGGTGTTAGTCGTAATCTTGATTTCACCATTCGGGGGCGCATTTTACGTAGTGATGAAATGGGAATGTTATTAAGTACTTTTAATGTCTTTTTGGATACTCTCCATGATGCAATATTAAAGGTTAAATTGGAGTCAGCTAGTCTAGCTTCCACAATTAATGCTCTTGAGGCATCAGCATCGACAGTTGCCAATGGATCTGCATCTCAAAATCAGGCGACTTCTTTGATAGCTGCATCTATAGAGCAATTGTCTGTCAGCATTCATCATGTTGGAGAACAAGCGGATCTGGCCAACCAGCGGGCCATATCTACAGGTCAGATTGCATTAAATAGCCAGCAAGTGATAGAAAAAACAACAAGCCAGATTAATTCAATTTTTTCTGCAGTAAATTCTGTCTCATCTGGTGTGGATGCTCTAAAAGATAAGAACCTTGAAATCAGCAAAGTTATTGGTGTGATTAGAGATGTAGCAGAAAGAACTAACTTATTAGCCCTTAATGCTGCAATTGAGGCTGCAAGAGCTGGAGAGCATGGGCGAGGTTTCGCTGTTGTCGCTGACGAAGTTAGGAATCTTGCTGCCAGAACTGCTTCATCAACAACAGAGATTAGCCAGTTGATTAGTACTATTGCAGATCTTTCATATTCAGCAAGGAGTAGCATGGATGATGCTGTTGAGCAGGTCCAAAGCGGGGTGAAATTAGCCAAAGAGGCCGATGTTGCTATGTCGCAAATTGCTCAAGTTGCAGAAAGCACAATTAGTCTTGTCGATGAAATGACTACATCTCTAAAAGAACAATCTATAGCCACAAATAGTATCGCTGAGCAGATCGAAATTGTCGCTAAGATGGTTGATGAGAATAATAGTGCCGCATCTACAACATCTGAAATTTCGGAAAAAATGACAGAGGCGACTAAGGGCATAAATTCTGTTGTTGCGCTTTTTAAACTTACTGAATAAATTAAATTGCAGTTTGCGAAATTATAGTAAGTATCTGTGCTGTATTTAGGTACATCAATTGCACCTGCCTTTGCCCCCATATCGGGGGCTTTTTTCATCTGCTATTAAGCAATACAGTTTAAGAGATTTATCCACAATGATGTATGCAATGCTTTTTTTAGCAGACAGGATCTTGTGGATAGTTCTCGATGTTATTTATCTCGTTAAATATGCACATAAGGATCTTGAAAAATCTTGGTTGCATACAGATTATTTTACTCAGAAAAATTATCGGGCACCTAAGGTGCCCGATATTATTTAAATTATCATAACGGTTTAGCCAGTTGCTTAAGAATATTGCAGTGTGGGCTACCATCACCACGACAACTTTCGGCAAGAGCTGTCAGCACATTTTGCATGTGTTGCAGTTCGGCAATTTTTTCAGCGATTTCATTGAGGTGCTGTTGTGCAAGTTGTTTTACTGCACGGCTTTCACGCTCTGGGTTTTGCCACAATTCAAGCAAAGAGTGTATGTTAGCCAATGAAAATCCAAGATTACGGGCTTGCCGGATAAAACGTAGTTGATTGACCTGTTCACTGTTATATAACCTATAACCTGATTCGCTACGTAATGAGACTTTAATCAATCCTAATTGTTCATAATGACGAATCATCTTTGCCGTTAAACCACTGATTTTGGCAACATCACCTATAGTTAACAATGACTTCATGTGGGACACCTCATTTAAATGACATCCGCTGTAAACGTAGAGCATTGGTAACAACTAAGACACTACTACAAGCCATCGCTGCACCAGCAATAACTGGATTTAAAAATCCCATAGCCGCCAGAGGAATACCAATTGTGTTAAAAGCGAATGCCCAGAATAAGTTTTGCTGAATATTTCTGTACGTAGCACTAGACAGATGCAATGCAGCCGCTACCAGTTCTGGGTTACCACGCATCAGGGTCATGGCAGAAGCACTCACAGCTACCTCTGTGCCAGTTGCCATAGCGATGCCCAAATCAGCCTGTGCCAGTGCAGGAGCGTCATTGATACCGTCACCAACCATTGCCACTTTAAATCCTTGAGCCTGATACTCCATTACTGCCTGCGCTTTGCCTTGCGGTAATACTTCAGCTTGAACATTATCCAGCCCTAACTCGTTGGCAATGTAATCGGCGCTATCTCGTGAATCACCCGTCAGCATTGCCACCTTGATGCCACTTTGCTGCAACTTTTGAACCGCAGTTTTCGCCTCTGGTTTTGCCTTGTCGGCAAAACATAGCAGACCAAGGAGTTCAACTTTCCCTGCCTTCATTTCTGCCACCCAAGATATTGAGGCCCCTTTTATCGCAATTTTATCTGTTGGCAGTGTCAGTCCCAGTTCGCGCATCCAATGACTGGATCCAAGTAATATATCGCGCTCATCGATAACCGCCTTAACCCCTTTTCCTGCCACCACAACGAAATTGCTAACTTCATTTAACTTAACCTGGTGTAATTGTGCATATTTTACGACAGCTTTGGCTAATGGATGTTCGCTGTTTTCAGATAGTGCATAGGCCAGCATGGCGAGGTCATTATCATTGGTTCGTAGCGACATTAACTGCATCAGTTCCGGTTTACCTTCGGTAAGAGTGCCGGTTTTGTCAAATACGACATAATCAATCTTTGTTGCCTGTTCCAATGCAATCGCATCTTTCACCAAAATACCATGCCGGGCTGCCGTGCCAGTACCAGCCATAATAGCAGCAGGTGTTGCTAAACCCAGCGCACAGGGACAAGCGATAACCAGTACCGCTACGGCATGCAATATACCTTGTGTCCAGTCACTAAATACCACTCCCCAAATCAGTACCGTAAATAATGCAACAATAAGAACAGAGGGTACAAATATACTACTGATTTTATCCACTAGCGCCTGAACCGGTGCTTTGGCACCTTGTGCTTGCTCGACTAGACGAATAATCTTCGACAGTGTCGATTCTGCGCCAACGGCAGTCGCTTCAAATTCTAAAACACCATCCAGATTAACTGCACCTCCGGTAACCTGATCGGCAATGTTTTTATGTAGTGGAATACTTTCGCCACTAATTAGCGCTTCATCAACATGACTGGTGCCTTTAATAACAATACCATCCGATGGTATGCGATCACCCGGCAGCACTTTTACTTTGTCACCCTTTTTAAGCTCTGCTACGGCGACCACTTGCCAATCATCTTGACGCCATACAGTGGCGGATATTGGCTTTAAATTTTCTAGTGCTTTAAGAGCATCAGTTGTCCGTTGCTTTGCTCGTTTCTCTAGAAACTTTCCAAGTAATACCAGAGTGAGTACTGCAGCACTGCTTTCAAAATATAGATGTGGTGCACCGTGGTGCCCATCAAAGCTGTACCATAAGTAAATTGATAAGCCATAGGCAGCACTAGTACCTATTGAAACTAGCAAATCCATATTGCCAGATAGGGCTTTTAATGCATGCCACCCAGCTTTGTAAAAGCGAGCCCCAAAATAAAATTGTACGGGGGTCGCTAACAACCACTGCCAGAGCGGAGGCAGCATCCAGTCTGCTCCAAATAGACTTCCTAACATTGGAAACACTAATGGCAAGGTAAGTATGGCTGCGCCAACGACTGGCCAGGCATCCTTTTCATAAAACTTCTGCTCCGTTTTCATGTCAGCCGTCTGAGCCGTATTCTTTTCGACAATCAGCTCATAACCCGCTGTAGCCACTGCCTGTTGTAAGGCATCAATAGAAGCGTTGGCAGCAATAAGCTCTAAGCTGACCTGCTCGGTGGCCAGATTTACTGAGGCAGAGATCACGCCAGGTACTTTTAGCAAAGCCTTTTCTACTCGGCCGGCACAGGAAGCACATGTCATGCCTTTCACATCGAATAGTTGTTTCTGAGTATCGAGTTGATAGCCTGCTGTCAGTATCGCCTGCATGATATCTGTTAATTGTGCAGTGCCATTTATTGTTGCTGTTTCAGTCGCTAAGTTAACATTGGCTTGAGTTACTCCTGTTACTGAAAGTAAGGCTCTTTCAATCCGGTTTGCGCATGATGCGCAGGTCATACCTTTTACTGCTAACTGAAGGGGTGCTGCCATGTTTGTTACTCCCATATACAAGATGGTCGGGCTGACAGAACAAGTCTGGACCTTTCCATCATGGTAAGGTCAAGAATAACGTTGTCTAATCATCTCGGGCTCTGTATCTATAGGCGCCACAACTATTTTTTCTGTTGTTGACCGAAGAGTCAGAGCGAATGTACTGACAGACCGATTACGGGGGCGAGCCTCTACTGTGCGGATCTAATTGCATCCCAAGCGTTTCAACTATCAGACTTAGCAGAAATTCTGACATTTTGAGACGGAGAAGAGTTATATCTCAATGATTATTGAATACGGTCTAGCGGTGTGCTTGTGCCTATTCTGTCACTTTAGGAATATGCAAAAAAAGTGAAACACCCTTGACCCTGCCATTATGGCAATCTTTATCATATCTAATGAACTTAGCAAAGGAGACTCAGTATGATGAAGTTCTACGTTTCAGATATGACATGTGGCCATTGTGTCAGCGTAATTACCAAAGCGATTTTGCAGCTACAAGATGATGCGAAAGTAGAGGCGGATCTAGTGAGCCATATTATATCGGTGAGCGGTGAATTAGATGCAGATGAAATTATCGAGGCATTAAAAGAAGCTGGATATGTAGCGACTATCGCTAAAGCTGGTTGCTGCAGTCCATCGAATAGTTGCCACTCCTGATAAAGAGTGTTGCTATTAAAAGGCACCGGTTTAAAACCGGTGCCTTTTTTACTCCGCGTAGGCTGTACTCTTAAACTAATAGTATTTCAATCGACGCAATTTTAGCGCAGAATTTAGCTTAGAAGAGGGCCTCTAAAGAAGGCCTGCTTGCTGGTATTGAAGTAATTAATGCATATATATGCTCAGCATATTGCTGGGACATAGCCTTTTCGAAGGCAATGTCCACTGTCAGTGCTCGATCCGGGGCAGTGAGATGGTGAAACGCGTCGAGAGGGTATCGGATTCGACGCTGATTTTGCCATGGTGCACGGCGACGATCGATTTGACGATGGCAAGGCCGATACCGCTGCCTTCGCCCTTTCGTTGCCGGGATGGGTCGACCCGGTAGAAACGGTCAAAGAGGCGTGGCAAATGCTCAGGTGGGATCGGTACGCCCGGATTCTCGACGGACAGCTCGACCCACTCGTCGCGTTCACACAGGTGTACCGTGACCGATCCGCCACTCGGGGTATAGCGAATGGCATTGGATAACAGGTTATTGATGACACGCCGAAGCATCAGCGGATCCCCCTCGACGAAGCCGGAGTGGTTGTCCAGCGTGAGGCCGACGCCGCGCTCTTCGGCCCACGCCTCGAAAAACTCGAACACCTTGAGGGTCTCCGCCTGCAGATCCAGCGGGATGCGCTCCGGGATCAGTTGATTGTTGTCCGCTTGGGCCAAAAACAGCATGTCGCTCACCATTTTAGCCATCCGGTTGTACTCCTCGAGGTTGGAATAGAGTACATCCTCAAGCTCCTTCGCCGTTCGCTGCTGGCTCAGTGCTATCTCCGTCTGGGTCGCCAGATTGGTGATCGGCGTTCTGATCTCGTGCGCGATATCGGCAGAGAAGTTGGCCTGGCGGGTGAACACATCCTCAATACGCGCAATCATGTGATTGAACGAGATGACCAGCTGTTCGAGCTCAATCGGGACTCGTTCCGGCTCGAGCCGCACATCCAGATTTTCCGAGGTAATGTTCTTGATTCTCATGCTGACGTTGCGCAGTGGCTGGTGGCCTTTGTGCACGGAGAACAGCACGATAAAAATGATGAATAGACTCATGGTCGCGGCAATCATCAAGAGCTTGTGCTTCAGCGCGTCAAGATAATGCAGGTGGAAATCGATCGATAAGGCGATGAGAAGGGTGTGCGGGCTGCTGGTATCGTCTGTGGCGGCATCGATGGAGGAGGCGATAATCCGGTAGATGGTTGACTCCATCTTGCCGCCGGTGTGCATTGTGGTTGTGCCGCCCTGGTGAGCGGGCCATAGAAATACCTCACCGGAGCCGAGTTGTTTGCTGAAGTTGGCCGAGCTTAATACGGGCATCAGGACCGGGCCCTCGGCCGAACTGTATACTACCTGGTGTTGCGAATTCAGCAGCAATACGGAGACGTGATGATAGCTAGCCAACGCAATGTCGATCTTTTCCGCTTTCTGCTGCTCTGACTCCCCCGATGTTTGCAAGATGTCCGAGATTGCCGAGTTGATCTGCTGCAGGTTCATCACGTCTTGCTCGGCAAAGTGCGTTTGCACGGAGCGCAGCATGATCTCGGCAAAGGCCGCAAAAGTGATAATGGCCGCAAGGCTGATGAAGAAGGTGAGGCGGAATTTGAGTGAGAACGGCCGTCTCTTCCAGCTAGTTACCATCCGGCACCTCGAGGACATAGCCGACGCCGCGGACGGTCTGAATGAGCTTGGGTTCAAAATCGTTGTCTATCTTCACCCGGAGCCGTTTGACGGCAACGTCGATGACATTGGTGTCACTGTCAAAGTTCATATCCCAGACCTGGGAAGCGATGAGCGCCCGGGGCAGCACTTCTCCTTGATGGCGGATAAAATACTCGAGCAGGGTAAATTCCTTACTGGTGAGCGCGATCCGGACACCGCCGCGGCTCACTTTACGCGAAATCAGATCGAGGGTTAAATCGGCGACTTGAAACTGGCTCTCCGGCATCAGGGTGGTACCACGACGCAGCAGGCTTCTGACCCGGGCCAGCAGTTCGGCAAAGACGAACGGTTTGACCAGATAATCGTCAGCGCCAAGCTCGAGGCCCTTGACTCTATGCTCAACCGTTCCGAGAGCCGTTAACAACAGGATCGGCATGCCTTTATTGGCGGCACGCAGCATGCGCACTATATCCCAACCGTTCACATCGGGCAGCATGATATCCAGCACGATGAGATCATAATCCGCTGTCATCGCCAGATGATAGCCATTGAGGCCGTTATCGGTGAGATCCACCACGAAACCCGCTTCGGTGAGTCCCTTGCAAAGGTACTCCCCGGTTTTTGCCTCGTCCTCGACAACCAGTATTTTCATCTTACCTCCGGAGTTCGTCAGCCATTCTAGTGCGCGAGACAATGATATCAACGACCTGCATCTAACATGACAGCTTTGTCATGATCCTGTCACCGGGCAAACAGAGTGGCCCGTTTAAGCTGTCTGTAATCATCTGGAAACCATTGGCTGCATGTCATCGAGCATGCTTAGACGAGAACCGATATGTTGAAATTAAAACAACTGGCCGTCAGTTCTATGTTGGTTTTGGCGGGATGCTCCTCTCTGGCTCCCGCCTATCAGCGACCGGAACTCCCGGTGCCGCAACAGTTCTCTGTGTCCCGGAATGCTCTGGTTCCTGCCGCTGCGAATGATCAGGAGACGGGCTGGCGTCACTTTTTTGCCGACCCGCAGGTGAAGGGCTTCATTGCCGAGGCGCTGCGGAATAACCGCGATCTCCGGATGGCCGCGCTGAAAGTTCAGGAAGCTCGCGCGCAATATAATGTCACCGATGCCGATCGATATCCGCAGTTGAACGCCGCTTCCGATAGCAACTACCAGGGCGGACTCGACGGCCGGGGCTCTACCAGCAAGGAGTTGGAGGCCGGTGTGGAGCTGACGTTTGATTTCGATCTTTTCGGCAAGCTGAAGAATATGAGCGAGGCGGATCGGCAAAACTTTTTTGCCAGTGAAGAGGCCCAGCGTGCCGTTCATATCCTGCTGATTTCAAACGTGTCACAAAGCTACTTCAACCAGCGCCTGGCCAGGGCACAGCTGAACATAGCCCGAGACACATTGCAGAATTACCAACAATCTTATGCCTTTGTCGAACAGCAGTTGGTCACGGGCAGCAGTAATGTTCTGGCCCTGGAACAGGCCCGCGGCATGATTGAGAGCACTCGCGCGGATATCGCCAAACGGGAAGGCGAGCTGGCACAGGCGAACAACGCACTGCAACTGCTGCTGGGTAGCTACCAGACCCTGCCAAATGACACGCTCGAGCCGGAGCTGGATCTCAACCCGGTCACGCTGCCGCCCAACATCTCCTCGACCATACTGCTGCAACGACCGGATCTGATGGAGGCCGAGCATCAACTGCGGGCCGCGAACGCCAACATTGGTGCGGCCCGAGCGGCATTCTTTCCCTCCGTCACCCTGACCAGCGGGATTTCAAGCAGCAGCACGGATCTATCAAGCCTGTTTAGCGTTGCCAGTGGCATGTGGAATTTCGCGCCGAAAATCGAGATCCCTATTTTCAATGCGGGTCGAAATCAGTCCAACCTGGATTTGGCCGAGATCCGGCAGAATCAATCCATCGTGAATTACGAGCAAAAGATTCAAGCTGCATTCAAAGAGGTCGCCGATGCCTTATCGTTGCGCGATAGCATCAGCGGGCAAATTACGGCCCAACAGCGTTATATCGCATCATTGGAAATCACGCTACAACGAGCCCGCGCATTATATGAGAGCGGCGCCGTGAGTTATATCGAAATACTGGATGCGGAGCGGTCGTTATTTTCTGCTCGGCAAACCCTTCTTGATTTGAAATATTCCCAGCAGGTGAATGAAATTAATCTGTTTACTGCTCTTGGGGGCGGTTGGATAGAATGAAATATTTAATGGCAGTTAATTTTGGAGAAAATAATATGCATCAATCAATGAAATTTGTACTCTGCGGTCTCTTCTCTCTGGCCATGGTACAGGCAGTGCAAGCCACGGAACAACATCACAGCATGGATATGGACATGAGCAGCATGGCATCCACGGCAGAGCATCATGATATGGCGATGGCCAGCGCTGAAGCCACGCCGGAGCAGCAAGTCATCCATGCCAGCGGTGTCGTCAAGGAGATCGATCTGGTCAATAAAAAGATCACCATAGCTCATGATGCTATTCCGGCGGTCGGTTGGCCGGAGATGACGATGCGATTTACCTTTACCAGTCAGGATGACAGCATTAATGCTTTAACCGTTGGCGCTGCAGTTAATTTCTCGTTTATCCAGCAGGGCAATATTTCACTGTTGCAAACCATTAACGTCGTACCGTCCTGATGATGAAGGTCCCATCCGCAAATAACGATGGGGCACTTTTTTTTCACCGGATAAATACGCCAGTATTACTCTCGATTTAGTAGAGGCGCCGATGTCTTCTTTAACCTTAAAATATACAGCAACCATCATCTGTAGCCTCATCGTGGGAGGGGTCATCTCTATTTCCGCCTACCGTTATCTCGGCTCGGTAGAAAAAGCGGCGTCGCAGTCATCGCCACCATCAGAGCGCAAGGTCCTGTTCTGGTATGACCCGATGAAACCCGATACCAAATTTGATAAACCCGGCAAGTCGCCATTTATGGATATGGATCTGGTGCCGAAATATGCCGATGAAGGCGGTGAGCAGCAGAGCGGGGGAGTTCGTATCGATCCGACTCTGGTTCAGAATCTCGGACTGAAGACGGCTAAGGTCAGCAAAGGCAGCTTGCACTACTCTCAGACCATTCCGGCCAACGTCAGCTTCAATGACTATCAGTATGTGATAGTACAGGCGCGCGCCGAGGGCTTTGTCGAAAAGGTGTATCCACTGACCATCGGCGACAAGGTGAAAAAAGGCACCCCGCTGATTGATATCACCATTCCGGAATGGGTTGAGGCACAGAGCGAATACCTGCTGTTATCCGCGACCGGCGGCTCTGCCACCCAGGTGAAGGGCATTCTTGAACGGCTGCGCCTTGCCGGTATGCCGGAAGAAAATATCCAGCGTCTGCGTAGCTCGCGCGTCATCCAGACCCGCTTCACCATCAAGGCGCCGATCGAGGGTGTTATCACGGCGTTTGATCTGCGCAGCGGGATGAATATTTCAACGGACAAGGTGGTGGCCCAGATCCAGGGTATGGATCCGGTGTGGATCAGCGCCGCGATACCAGAATCGATTGCGTATCTGCTGAAGGACTCCTCCCAGTTCGTCATCTCCGTCCCCGCGTATCCAGACAAGAGCTTCCACGTGGCACGCTGGAACCTGTTGCCCAGCGTCGATCCGACCACCCGCACGCTTCAGGTCCGTCTTCAGGTGGCCAATCCGGATGAGTTGCTAAAGCCTGGCATGAATGCCTACCTGAAACTGGACACCCAGAGTCCGGAGATGCTGGTGATCCCGTCGCAGGCGGTTATCGATACCGGTCATGAACAGCGTGTGATTACTGTCGATGGTGACGGTCGCTTCGTGCCGAAAGCCATTCAGGTCCTGCATGAATCGCGACATCAGAGCGGAGTTGCGGGACTGAACGAAGGGGAATCGATCGTGGTCAGTGGTCTTTTCCTGATTGACTCGGAAGCCAACATCACGGGGGCGCTGGAGCGCATGCGCCATGCGAAGACCCCAACCGCAACGGCTGCGGATAGGGTGATGCCGGCTGCCAACGCGCATTCCGGCCATTGAGGAGAGTGTGATGATTGAATGGATTATCCGTCGTTCGGTCGCCAACCGCTTCCTGGTGGTGATGGCCGTGCTGTTTCTCAGCGTCTGGGGTACCTGGACTATCGTCAACACGCCGGTGGATGCGCTCCCTGATCTGTCGGATGTACAGGTCATCATCAAGACCAGCTATCCGGGGCAGGCGCCGCAGATCGTGGAAAACCAGGTGACCTACCCGCTGACCACCACCATGCTGTCGGTGCCGGGCGCCAAGACAGTGCGCGGTTTCTCCCAGTTTGGCGACTCGTACGTGTATGTGATCTTCGAGGATGGGACCGATCTCTACTGGGCTCGCTCCCGCGTATTGGAGTATCTCAATCAGGTGCAGGGTCGCTTACCGGCGGGTGTCAGCTCGGAAATCGGGCCCGATGCGACCGGGGTTGGTTGGATCTTTGAATATGCGCTGGTGGATCACAGCGGCAAGCATGATCTGGCGGAGCTGCGCTCCTTGCAGGACTGGTTCTTGAAATATGAGCTGAAAACTATCCCTAACGTGGCCGAGGTCGCTTCGGTGGGCGGGGTGGTGAAACAGTATCAGATTCAAATAAACCCAATCAAGTTATCGCAGTATGGTATCAGCCTGTCAGAGGTGAAATCGGCACTTGAGACATCCAATCAGGAAGCGGGTGGCTCGTCGGTGGAGATTGCCGAGGCGGAATACATGGTCCGTGCCAGCGGCTATCTGAAGACGATCGAGGATTTTAACCATATAGTGCTGAAAGCCGATGCCAACGGCGTGCCCATCTATCTGCGCGATGTCGCCCGTGTGCAGATTGGCCCGGAGATGCGGCGTGGTATTGCTGAGTTAAATGGCAAAGGGGAAGTTGCCGGCGGTGTCGTCATCCTGCGTTCGGGTAAAAACGCCCGCGAGGTCATCGCCGCGGTAAAGGAAAAACTCGACTCGTTGAAAAAGAGCCTGCCTGATGGCGTGGAAGTGGTCACAACTTACGACCGCAGCCAACTTATCGACCGTGCGATTGATAACCTCAGTCATAAGCTGCTGGAAGAGTTTATCGTGGTCGCTCTGGTGTGCGCCCTGTTCCTGTGGCATGTGCGTTCGGCTCTGGTGGCGATTATCTCGTTGCCGCTTGGGCTGTGTATTGCCTTTATTATCATGCACTTCCAGGGCTTGAACGCCAATATCATGTCACTGGGCGGGATTGCGATCGCCGTCGGGGCCATGGTGGATGCTGCGATTGTCATGATCGAGAACGCACACAAGCGGTTGGAGGAGTGGGAACATCATAATCCCGGTGTCCAAATCGATAATGTCACCCGCTGGAAGGTCATTACCGATGCCTCGGTTGAGGTGGGACCTGCGCTGTTTATCAGCCTGCTGATCATTACCTTATCCTTCATCCCTATTTTTACTCTCGAAGGACAAGAGGGAAGGCTCTTTGGTCCGCTGGCGTTTACCAAGACTTACGCCATGGCTGGGTCGGCGGCGCTGGCTATCGTCGTGATCCCCATTCTGATGGGCTTCTGGATCCGCGGGAAAATTCCGGCCGAGAGCAGCAATCCGCTGAACCGCTTTTTGATCAAGATTTACCATCCGGTGCTGTTGAAGGTACTGCAGTGGCCGAAGCTGACGTTGATAGTGGCCACGTTATCCATCTTCACGGTTCTCTGGCCGTTGAGCCATGTGGGGGGGGAATTCCTGCCGAAAATCAACGAAGGCGATTTGCTGTATATGCCATCGACCCTGCCAGGCATTTCTCCCGGTCAGGCAGCCGTGCTGCTGCAGACCACGGACAAGCTGATCAAAACGGTACCCGAGGTGGCCTCCGTGTTTGGCAAGACGGGGAAAGCACAAACGGCAACCGACTCCGCGCCGCTGGAGATGGTGGAAACCACCATCCAGCTGAAGCCGGAAAGTGAGTGGCGCCCGGGGATGACGATCGACAAGATCATCGAAGAGCTGGATGCCACGGTCCGCTTGCCAGGGTTGGCGAACCTCTGGGTGCCGCCGATCCGCAATCGTATCGACATGCTCTCCACCGGGATCAAGAGTCCGATCGGCATCAAAGTCTCAGGTACCGTGCTGGCCGATATCGATGAAACGGCGCAGCGGATTGAGGAAGTCGTGAAGACTGTGCCTGGCGTCGTGTCGGCACTGGCGGAACGTCTGGAGGGGGGGCGTTACATCGATGTGGATATCAACCGTGAGAAAGCCTCACGTTACGGCATGACGGTGGGAGATGTGCAGTTGTTTGTGTCATCGGCCATCGGTGGCGCCATGGTCGGAGAAACGGTTGAAGGGGTGGCCCGTTATCCGATCAACATCCGCTACCCGCAAGGGTTCCGCGATAGTCCCGAGGCCTTGCGGCAGCTGCCTATCCTCACGCCCATGAAGCAGCAAATTACGCTGGGCGATGTGGCGGAGGTGAAAGTAGTCTCCGGTCCCACCATGCTGAAAACGGAAAACGCCCGTCCATCCAGCTGGATCTACATCGATGCCCGGGGTCGCGACATGGTGTCCGTGGTCCATGATCTGAAAACGGTGATCAGCGAACAGGTCGAGATGAAACCCGGGACCAGTGTGGCGTTTTCTGGACAGTTTGAGCTATTGGAGCATGCCAATAAGAAGCTCAAACTCATGGTGCCGATGACGGTGATGATTATCTTTGTCCTGTTGTACCTGGCGTTCCGTCGCGTGGATGAGGCGCTGTTGATCCTGACGAGCCTGCCGTTTGCACTGGTGGGGGGGATCTGGTTCCTGTATTGGCAGGGGTTCCATATGTCGGTTGCCACCGGGACCGGATTTATTGCACTGGCCGGGGTTGCTGCCGAGTTTGGTGTGGTGATGCTGATGTACCTGCGGCACGCAGTAGAGGCGGATCCCCGGCTCCTGCGCACCGAGACCTTCAGCCTGAAGGGGCTCGATGATGCCCTGTATCAGGGGGCCGTGCTGCGCGTGCGACCGAAGGCGATGACGGTGGCGACGATAATTGCGGGTTTGCTGCCCATTTTGTGGGGAACCGGAGCGGGTTCGGAAGTGATGAGCCGCATTGCCGCCCCGATGATCGGCGGTATGATCACAGCACCGTTATTGTCCCTATTCATCATTCCCGCCGCCTACAAGCTCATCTGGCTCTACAGGCATCGGGTGAAAGCAGCCTAATCCCCAGGGCACACTGGTCTATGCCGGTGTGCCTCGTATCGAAACCTCGCCGGCTGATTTCAAGCTGTGTCGTAGTGTAGAAATAATCGCTCGAAACACTCAATAGTTTAACCACCGAGTCAGCCGGGAGGAGGTTGCCCGCTTATTCGCATCTTCCCTAGCTCTCGCCCTCTGCTGCGTAGATTCATCGATGTTCACGCCCTGTGAGATGGTTTGATCGATGAGCTCCCCAATCGTCCTTGTACCGCATCCGTTAACAAAAGTTATACAACTTTCTTTTTTTTGTATAACTGCTATAACTGAATCAACTGTTATACAAGGAGCGCCATCATGTACAAGATTCAAGTCGGTATCAGTGCCTGCCTGCTTGGGCAGGAAGTGCGGTTCGACGGGGGCCACAAGCGCTCCAGCTTTTGCGAACAGGAGCTTGGCGCTCACTTTGACTACCACCCGGTCTGCCCGGAGATGGCCATCGGCCTGGGCTCGCCGCGGGCGGCCATCCGCCTAGTCCGGCGCCAGGGGGAGATCCGTGCCGAGGCCAGCAACGGCAGCTTCGATGTCACTGACAAGCTCATCGCCTTTAGCGAACAGAAGGCGCGTCAGCTCGACTTTATCTCCGGCTATATCCTCTGTGCCAAGTCACCCAGCTGCGGCATGGAGCGGGTGCGCATCTATGCCGGCACGGCTGACGGCGGCCGCAATGCCGGTAACAGCGGCGGTAGTGCCAAGGAGGGCGTGGGCCTGTTTGCCCAGGCGCTGATGGCGGCCAACCCGCTGCTGCCGGTGGAGGAGGATGGTCGCCTGTGCGATCCCGTACTGCGGGAAAACTTCGTGCTGCGGGTCTTTGCCTATCATGACTGGCAACAGCTCTGTGCCCGTGGGCTGAGCGCCGCTGCCCTGATCCAGTTCCACTCCCGCTACAAGTATCTGGTGCTCTCCCACGCCACGACCCACTATCGGGCGCTCGGAAAATTACTGGCCCATGTCGGCAAGGCCAACCTGCAGGAGGTCGCACAGCGTTATATCCAGGGGTTGATGACGGCGCTCAGCGTACGCGCCACCCGTCGCAATCACACCAATGTGCTGATGCACCTGCAGGGTTACTTCAAGAAGGTTCTGACTCCGGCGCAGAAGCAGGAGTTGACCGACACCATTGATAAATACCGCACCGGCATCCTGCCGCTGCTGGTGCCCTTGACCCTGATCCGCCACTACCTGCGCGAATACCCGAATCGTTATCTGGCCGAGCAGGTCTATCTCAACCCGCACCCGGATACGCTCAAGCTCCGGTATGGGCTCTGAGCCCTGTTGTGACCCCGGGGTGCAAGCCGGGGTTTGATCTCTTGATGAACGGAATTTGTTATGTCTGATACCCACTTAAACCCGGCTGCCCTCGCACCGGATGAAGGGATTTACCCGATCCGCGAGGTCTCCCGCCTGACCGGAGTCAACGCCGTGACCCTACGGGCCTGGCAGCGGCGCTACGGCCTGGTACAACCGGCCCGCACCGAGAAGGGACACCGCCTCTACAGCGAGCAGGATATCCGCCAGATCGGCGAGATCCTGAGCTGGCTGGAGCGCGGCGTGAGCATAGGCCAGGTCAAGGGGCTGCTGAGCGAACCGCAACCCCAGCAGGTACACGACCATTGGCAACAGACCTTCGAGCAACTCGGCCAGGCGGTACTGGCTCTGCATCAGCGCAAGGTCGAGGCGCAGCTCAATGAGTTGCTGGCGAGTTACCCGTTCGAGCTGGTGCGCAGCCGGGTGCTGCAGCCGCTGGTGGCACAATTGCTCGGCTTGTGGCGTGAGCGCCCCGATGGCCTCTTGCTGCAACAGGTCTGGCTGGGCTGGCTACAGACCCGTTTTGCTCGCCATTTCATCGAGCAGGAGAAGGGGCTACCCGTGACTCTGGCGAGCTGGGGGCAAGTCGGGCCGCTGGATCTGATCTGGTGCGGTTACGAGCTGGTAACTCAAGGCTACGAAGTACAGCTGCTGGGGGTGGTCGATCCCAAGACTGCAGCCTTGCTGGAGGGGCGTGCCGCTACCCCATGGCTGGTGTTGCTGGGGGCTGGTTTGGGTAAGCAGGAGCTGAGTGCTGACTGGCCCGCAGGCACCTGTCTGTTCGGCGAGCTGGGCAATCTGTACGACCCGGATTGGCTGGCCGCCCGGGGTTGGCAACCGACGCTGGCTTCCTGGCTCAGTGCACAGCGTTTAACCGACCGAGGCCCGGAAAACTCGCCGTCTCAAGGCCGTATTGAACACGAGAGGAGTGCGCCATGAAACTGGTCTGGTTTCGCAATGACTTGCGGCTCACTGACAACCCGGCGCTGCGCCATGCCTGTAGCGAGGAGGGGGAGGTGGCGGCGCTGTTTGTCATATCAACCGCCCAATGGCAGCACCACAAGATGGCACCGATCCGCCAGCAGTTCCTGTTGGCTCAGGTGGATGCGCTGGGCCAAGAGCTGGCGGCTCTGGGCATCCGCTTGCATCTGCTGCACGTCGACACCTTTGCCGAGTTGCCCCAGGCGCTGGTGGGGTTGTGCCGCGAGCTCGGGGTGAGTCAGCTGTATGCCAATCAGGCCATCGAAATCGATGAGTTGCGTCGGGATCGGGCGGCAAGCCAGCTTCTGGCGGCGCAGGGGATTTCCTCGCACTGGTTTAACGGCTGCTGTGTGCTGCCACCGGGGCGAGTACTGACCGGTGCGGGCGAGATGTTCAAGGTGTTTACGCCGTTTAGCCGCGCCTGGTTGAAGGCGCTGGAGCAAGATGGTTTTGTCATTCACCGAGCGCCGGCAGCCCGCGGCGCGGCCGTGCCTTGGGTCTCGTTGCTGGAGCGCGGGCTGCGTCCCCCGTTTGACGAAACACTCTGGCCGGTGGGGGAAGCTGAAGCCCGGCGTCGCCTGCTGCTGTTTTTAGAGCGGGCCGTGTTCGATTATGGCCAGACCCGGGATTTTCCGGCCCTGGCCGGTACTTCGACCCTGTCACCCTATCTGGCGGCGGGCATTATAAGCCCACGTCAGTGTCTGGCAGCCTTGCAGCAACGCCTCGGCTATCGGCCGCAGTCCAAGGAGCAGCCCGGCTTTGTCTGGCTGAACGAACTCATCTGGCGCGAGTTTTACCGTCACCTGCTGGTTATGGTGCCCACGCTCTCCATGAACCTGCCGTTCAAGCCTGAAACCGCCGCCCTGCCCTGGAGCTGGGATCCGCAGGCTTTCGCCGCTTGGTGCGAGGGACGAACCGGTTATCCGATTGTCGATGCGGCGATGCGCTGTCTCAAGGCCACCGGCTGGATGCATAACCGGCTGCGGATGATAGTGGCCAGCTTTCTGACCAAGGATCTGCATATCCATTGGCGGCTGGGGGAGGACTATTTTATGAGCCAGCTGATCGATGGCGACCTGGCCGCCAACAACGGCGGTTGGCAGTGGGCTGCAGGGACCGGTGCCGATGCGGCACCCTATTTTCGGGTGTTCAACCCGACCACTCAGGGGCAACGATTTGATCCGCAAGGGGAGTTTGTCCGTACTTGGGTTCACGAGCTTGCGGATATTCCGCCGTCCCTGGTGCATGAACCCCATGAGTGGTTGCGTCGGCAGGGGCGAACTGATTATCCGGTGCCCATGGTCGATCACGCTGTTGCCCGGGTAACAGCCATCGAGATGTTTCGCCAGTTGGAGAAATAGTATGACCGAGCCGCTCAGCCGCTTTATCGCCCTGTACCAGCAGTTGAACTTGCAGCAACTGCATCGGTTGCCGGAGGTGTACGCCGATGAGGTGATCTTTATCGATCCGGCTCATCGCATCGAGGGGCTGGCGGCACTGAGCGACTACTTTGCTGCCCTCTACCAGCGCCTGAGCTACTGCCGTTTCGAGATTGTCAGTCAGCAGCAACAGGGAGCGCAGGCTTGGCTCGGTTGGGTGATGACCTTCTCTCATCCGCGGTTGGCGGCGGGTCAGCCGATCCGGGTGGAAGGGGCGACCCGGCTGGAGTTTGATGCCGCAGGTAAGGTGATAGTACATCGTGACTATTTCGATCTGGGGGCCATGCTCTATGAGCAGTTGCCGCTGCTGGGGCCGCTGGTGCGGCTTATCAAGGGGAGGCTGGGGTCATGAGTGGACGCGTGCTGATCACCGGAGCCAGCTCCGGGCTGGGTCGACAACTGGCGCTGGATTACCGGCATGCCGGTTGGCAGGTGTGGGGGTGTGGCCGTGATGCGCAGCGGCTGGAACAATTGGCTAAAGCGGGGATCACCCCACTGGCGTTCGATGGGCGGGATCGGGCCGCGCTGGCGCAGATAGCGGCTCAGCTGCCGCCGCTGGATCTGCTGATCCTCAACGCCGGGACCTGCGAATATATGACGCTGGATGAGGGCTTTGATGGCGAGCTATTTGCCCGGGTCATCGAGACCAATCTGGTGGCTACGGGTCTGGCGCTGGCGGCTTTCTTGCCGCTGCTAGGGCGGGGCGCGCGGCTGGCGATTGTCAGCTCCTCTGTCAGCTGGTTGCCACTGCCAAAGGCCGAGGCCTATGGCGCCTCCAAGGCGGCCCTGGATTATCTGGCCGCCACCTTGCGACTGGATCTGCAGCCCAAAGGGGTGGGGGTGACCCTGATCCGGCCCGGTTTTGTGCAGACGCCGCTGACGGCCAAGAATGATTTTCCCATGCCCTGTCTGGTGGCGGTCACCGAGGCTTCGCGCATCATCCGCGCCGGATTGGCCGCAGGTCAGCACCAGATCCACTTTCCCCGCCGTTTTATCTGGCTGTTGCGCCTGCTGGGCGCCTTGCCGGTTGGTCTGTGGCTGCGCCTTGGCCGCTCCCTATTGTCGAAAGGACGCTCGTTATGAAGAAAAAGATTGCCATCATAGGCTCCGGCATCTCGGGGCTCACCGCAGGTTTCTTGCTGCATCGCCAGCATGAGATCACCCTGTTTGAGGCGGCTCCTGTGCTGGGTGGACATACCGCGACAGTGGATGTGACTCAGGATGGGCGCAACTATGCCGTGGATACCGGTTTTATCGTCTTTAACGACCGCACCTACCCGAACTTTCTGAAACTACTGGCGCGCATCGGTGTGGCGAGCCAGCCTGCCGAGATGAGCTTTTCGGTGAAAAGCCCTGAGGGGCTCGAATACAACGGCCACAATCTCGACACCCTGTTTGCCCAGCGCAGTAATTTACTGAGTCCCCGTTTTTACCGCTTTGTGGCCGAGATCTTGCGTTTTAACCGGCAGGCGCGGGCCTGGCTGGCCGGTCGCACGGCGGTCGGGCAGATGCCAGCCGAGCAGACGCTGGGGGAGTTCTTGCAAGCGGGAGGCTATAGCGACTATTTTGCCCGCCACTACATACTGCCCATGGGGGCGGCCATCTGGTCATCGACCCTGGCGGACATGCGCGCCTTTCCCCTCGGCTTTTTCCTGCGTTTTTTCCAGAATCACGGCCTGCTGGATGTGGCCCATCGCCCCCAGTGGTACGTGATCCCGGGTGGTTCACGGGAGTATCTGGGGCCATTGACTGCAGGCTGGCAGCAGCAGATCCGGCTGGCGTGTCCGGTACAGGGAATGCGGCGCTCGGCCGATGGGGTGGTGATCCAGAGCCTGAAGGGGGAGGAGCACTTTGATGAGGTGATCCTTGCCTGCCATAGCGATCAGGCCTTGCGGCTACTGCAAGATGCCAGCGCGCGGGAGCAGGCCATTCTGGGGGCCATGCCCTATCAGGCCAATGAGGTCTGGTTGCATACCGATATAAATTGTCTGCCTACACGGCGCAAAGCCTGGGCTAGCTGGAACTATCAGCTCGATACCGATGAGCAGGCGCGTCCGCTGGTGAGCTATAACATGAATATTTTGCAGGGGCTGGAGTCGCCATTGCCCTTCTGTGTCAGCCTCAATCCGGCCGGCAAGGTGGATGAGAGCAAGGTGCTGCGCCGCTTTGTCTATGACCATCCGGTGTTTAATCTGGCCTCGATTCAGGCTCAGCAGGCCAGAGCCGACATCTGCGGTCAGCAGCATACCCATTTTTGCGGCGCCTACTGGTACAACGGTTTTCATGAGGATGGGGTGCGCAGCGCTTTGGATGTGGCCACCCGTTTCGGGGCCAGCCTATGAACGCCGCCTCCTTTAGCACCCTCACTCCTCTTGGCCCCATCAGCCCCATCAGCGCCATCTGGCAGGGGTCGGTACGCCATCGCCGTTTTGCCCCCAGGGCCCATGCCTTCTCCTATAGCCTGTTTATGTTGGGGCTGGATCTGGATGAGGTCGAGACGCATGGAGTGGGCCAGGGGCGCTGGTTCGGCGTCGAGCGGGCCGGGTTGCTCGCTTTTTACCGCCAGGATTATCTCAAAGGCAGCAGCGGCTCCCTCAAGCAGGCGGTATGGCAGAAGGTGGCGGAGCTGGGCGGGGAGGCCACCCCCGAGCAGCGGGTGCTGCTGCTGGGAAATGTGCGCTGTTTGGGATTTTATTTCAGTCCGGTCAACTTCTACTTCTGCTATCAGCAGGAGAATGCCCGTTACCTGCTGGCCGAGGTTTCGAACACTCCCTGGAACGAGCGTCACTACTACCTGCTGGATCTGAGGGCGCTGGCGCCCCACAACAAGGATTTTCATGTCTCGCCCTTTATGGATCTGGCCATGCGTTATCACTGGCGCATTCGTCCGCCGGAGCAGGAGACGCTGATCCATATCGAGAGTCACCCCCAATCTGGCGAGGCCAAGCTGTTTGATGCCACCTTGACGCTACGCCGCGAGCCGCTGTCTCGTCAGGGGGTGATGCGCCTTTTGGTGCGCTGGCCCTGGATGACCCTAAAGGTGCTGCTGGGGATCTACTGGCAGGCGCTGCGCCTTTTTATCAAACGAACCCCTATCTTTAGCCACCCGGAGACTCACTAATGGAACTGGTGCAATCGACTCTTTCCGCCTCCCTGCTCGATAAGGGGGCCAAGCAACTGGTGCTCAAGCTGCTGGGGCGACTCACGGATGGTCAACTGCTGCTGCGTGAAGGCAGCGAGCAATACAGCTTTGGCGTGACCAGCTGCGGGGTAACCAGCACCGACCTGTATGCCGAGCTGGTGGTGCAGGATCCTGCCTTCTATCGCCGTCTGCTGCTCGGTGGCAGTATCGCCGCCGGGGAAACCTGGGTGGAGGGGCTGTGGAGCAGCCCGGATCCGGTGGCGCTGGTGCGTCTACTGGCCCGTAACCAGAGCCTGCTCGATACTCTGGAGCGGCGTCTGGGCTGGCTCAGCTTCCCCTTTAACAAGGTGCGGCACTGGCTCAACCGCAATACGCTGACCGGCTCCCGCGCCAATATCGCCGCCCATTATGATCTGGGAAATACCCTCTATCAGGGCTTTCTCGACAGCCATATGCAGTATTCCAGCGGCATCTATCCGCACCCCGAGGCCACTCTGGAGGAGGCGCAAGAGGCCAAGCTGCGCACCATCTGCGAGCGGCTCGAGCTGGGGCCACAGGATCATCTGCTGGAGATCGGTACCGGCTGGGGGGGGCTGGCCATCTATGCCGCTCGCCACTACGGCTGCCGGGTGACCACCACCACCATATCTCAAGCCCAGCATGACTATGCCCGTGCCTGGATTGACAAAGAGGGGTTGCAGGATCGCATCACCCTGCTGCTTGAGGATTACCGCCAGCTGGAGGGAACCTATGACAAACTGGTCTCCATCGAGATGATAGAGGCGGTGGGCCATGCCTTCTTGCCGGACTATTTCCGGCAACTTTCCCGCTTGCTCACCCCCGGTGGTCGGCTGTTGATCCAGGCCATTACCATCGCCGATCAGCGTCATGGCCAGTATCTGCGCAACGTCGATTTCATCCAGCGCTACATATTCCCGGGCGGCTGCCTGCCGAGTGTTTCCCAGATGGCCACCCTGCTGGCGCGGGAGACCGACATGCAACTGGTGCGGCTGCACGATCATGGCCAGCACTATGCCCGCACTCTGGCCCACTGGTGCGAGCGCTTTCTGGCACTGGCGCCCGAGTTGCCGACGCTGGGCTATAGCCAGGATTTCATCCGCCTCTGGCACTTCTATTTTGCCTACTGCGAAGGCGGGTTCTGGGAGCGGGCCATCAGCCTGGTGCAACTGGAGGCCGCCAAACCGGGTGCCGCTGGCTGGTCGGGCGATCTGCCGGTCCGATCTGCCGGTAAGAGGTGAGTGACATGTGGCCCTGGATGCAACTGCTGGGCTTCAACCTGTTCTGGTTTATGGCCGTGGCTTGGCAGCAGCCGGCTCCTCTGCTGGGACTGCTCGCCTTGCACGGGCTGTTTTCACCGCAGCGGCGACGGGATCTGCGACTCTTACCCCTAGCTCTGGTCGGTTGCCTGCTGGACGCTCTGCTGTGGCAGTTGGGGCTGTTTGAATTTGCGGCCGGCTTTCCTGTGTGGTTAGTTTTGTTGTGGCTCGGTTTTGCCCTGACCCTGGCCCATGGGCTGCGCTGGCTGGTGGTATTGCCTCGCTGGCAGCAAGCGCTGATCGGAGGAGCCGGTGGTGCCTCCTCCTACTTGGCTGGGGCCGCCATGGGGGCTGTGCACTTGCCTTGGGGACTCTGGATCAGTGGCGGCGTGCTGGCGGTGATCTGGATGGTCTGGTTACCCGTACTGCTATGGACCATGGTCAAGCTGGATGCTTGTATTCCCGCAGCCATAGGCGTTAGCACAGGAGAGAGGCAGCCATGAAGCAAACAGGCTCGGATCTTGGTTTATGGCGCAGTATCCGCCTGCTTTGGGTGGGGTTGGCCATCTCGTTGTCGCCCCCCGTACTGGCCTCAGCCGCACCCTGGTTGCAGTTGCGCCCTGTCGGCCAAGGCGAGATGAACTGGCTTTGGTTCAAACTCTATGACGCGACCTTTTACAGTCACAACGGCCGCTACCAACCGGGTGACTACCCCCAGGCTTTAACGCTCACCTACGCCAGAGCCATAGCGCGTCAGGATCTGCTCAGTGCGACTGCCGATGAGTGGCAACGGCTCGGCCTCGGTAGTGAAACCCAGCGTCAGCAGTGGCTACACCAATTGGCAGGCTTCTGGCCGGATGTGGCGGCCGGGGATCGGCTCACCTTCTATATCGACGCCGAGGGCAAGGGCCATTTCTGGTGGCAGGATAAACCCCTCGGAACCCTGGCAGACCCACACTTTAGTTCTGCTTTTTTGGCGATCTGGTTGGCGGATAACAGCCGCGACCCGGCGCTGACCCGCCGCCTGCGCGGCCAATCTTGATACGGGAGCTGGGTATGACTCTTCATCGTGTGTGTCGTTGGCTGATCCTGCTGCCATTTTTACTGCTGGCGGGTTGTGGTGCGAGTCTGGAAACGTACCGGGATCGGGGACCTGCCTGGGATTTGGCGCAGTTCTTCAACGGCAAGCTGGTGGCCCATGGTCTGGTGACCAACCGCAGTGGCGAGGTCACCAGTCGCTTTCGGGTGGATATGGTGGGGCGCTGGCAGGATGGCAAAGGGGAGTTATTCGAGCAGTTCTATTTCGATGACGGCCGCCAGCAGACCCGAACCTGGCATCTGAGCCGTGGCGCCGATGGTCACTGGCGTGGTACGGCATCGGATGTCGTCGGCGAGGCGGTGGGCAAGAGCGAAGGCTTCGCCCTCAATTGGCGTTATCAGCTCGATCTGCTGTTACCCGAGGGAGACGTGGTGCGGGTGAGCTTCGATGACTGGATGTATCTGCTGGATACCGATCGCCTGATCAACCGCGCCGAAATCAGCAAATTCGGCATCTCGCTGGGCGAGGTGATCCTCTATATCGAGCGCCAGCCTTAGATGCCAGCCTTAGATGATAGGAGGGCCATACCGTGTCGGAAGACACCTTTTGGCTTGTGTGGTCAGCTGCCATTTTTCTGGTCGTTATCGCTGCTAGCTATTGATGACTTGGTTTCTATATCTAATTTATGTATATAGATTACAGTTTTAATCGGTTCATCGGGGTAGGGCGCCGCGTTAAGGTGCTCGGGAATCCAGTGGCCGTTGCGGTGCACTGCTTATACTGGGTCTTGGCAGGCAGTCTTTATGACTCCTGACCGGTACCCCAAGAACACAAAAACAGAATACAAACTAGGACGAGGTCAGCGATGAAATTTACCAAATCAGCAGTAGTGATGGCGGTTCTGCAATTGGCTCTGGCAACCGGTGCTTATGCCCAATCCAGCCTGGAGACCATCAAGTCAGCCGGTGTGATCAAGATTGGTACCGAAGGCACTTATGCGCCGTTCACCTTCCACGACGCCAGCGGCAAGCTGGTGGGCTTTGATGTGGAAATCGGTGAAGCCATTGCCAGCAAGCTGGGGGTGAAGGCCGAGTTTGTGGAAGGTAAGTGGGATGGTCTGATCGCCGGTATCGATGCCAAGCGCTATGACCTGGTCATCAATCAGGTCTCCATTACCCCGGAGCGCCAAGCCAAGTATGATTTCTCCGCCCCCTATATCACTTCCAAGGCGGTGGTACTGGTGAAAAATGACAGCACCATCGACAGTTTCGCCGCCCTCAAAGGTAAGAAGGCCGCCCAGTCGCTGACCAGTAACTTTGGCAAACTGGCGCAAAGTGCCGGTGCTGAACTGGTCGCCACCGAAGGCTTTAATCAGTCGGTCGAACTGGTTCTTTCCGGCCGTGCCGACGCTACCATCAATGACAGCATCTCCTTCCTGGACTTCAAAAAACACAAGCCGGATGCACCCTTGAAGATTGCAGCGACCCAGGAAAATGCGGATCATGCCGGTGTTCTGCTGGCCAAGGGCCAACCGGAGTTGCTGGATGCCATCAATAAGGCACTGGCGACCGCACAAGCCGACGGTACCTATCTGCAGATTTCACAAAAATACTTCGGGGCGGATGTTTCCAAGTAATACATCCACCGTCTTTGCCACTCGTTAGGAGGGAGCTGTAACGTGCCTGCCTGGTTACAGTTGATGATTGATTCTTTCTGGCCCCTGCTTCGTGCGGGGCTTCTTTTTACTGTGCCGCTGACGCTGATCACCTTTGTCGGTGGTATAGCGCTCGGCTTTTTGCTGGCGTTGGGGCGTCTGTATGGCCCCAAACCGCTGGTGGCGCTGGTGCGGTTTTATGTCTGGCTCATCCGTGGTACGCCCTTGCTGGTGCAGCTGTTCCTGATTTTTTACGGCTTGCCGAGCGCCGGGATCACCCTGGATGCCTTTACCGCGGCTGTGATTGGTTTCACCCTGAACGTCGGGGCTTATACCTCCGAGGTGATCCGCGCCACGCTGGACGCGGTGCCCAAGGGGCAGTGGGAGGCGTCGTACTCCATCGGTATGAACTGGTTCCAGGCGATGCGTCGTATCGTGCTGCCGCAAGCGGCGCGGATTGCGGTACCGCCGCTGTCGAATACCTTTATCTCCCTGGTGAAAGATACCTCGCTGGCGGCGGCCGTGACTGTGCCCGAGTTGTTTCAGGCGGCGCAGCGCATTGCGGCGGCGACCTACGAGCCGTTGATCCTGTATATCGAAACCGCAGTGATCTACTTGCTGTTCAGCTCTGTGCTGTCGGCACTGCAAAATAAACTGGAGGCCCGTTTGACCCGGCATAACCAGCAGAGTGGGGAGTCATCATGATCCGTCTGGCACAGATTGAAAAACGCTTTGGCCAGCAGGTGGTGCTCAAGGGCATCGATCTGACGATTGATGAGGGCAGCGTCACCGCGCTGATTGGTCCATCCGGCAGTGGCAAGAGTACCTTGCTGCGCTGCGTCAATTTGCTGGAGATCCCCCAGGCGGGAACCTTGCAACTGGGGGCGGCGCAGATCGACTTTGATCGTCACCATACGCCGAGTCGGCAGCAGATCCAGGCGATCCGTCAACAGACCGGCATGGTATTCCAGAACTTCCAGCTGTTTCCTCACCTCTCGGTGTTGGCCAACGTGATGGAAGGCCTGGTGACGGTGCTGGGCTGGGATCCGGCGCGGGCTAGACAGCGAGCTGGCGAGTTGCTGGATAAGGTCGGCATGAGCCATAAGGCTGGTGTCTACCCTGGGACTCTATCCGGCGGCCAACAGCAGCGGGTGGCTATTGCTCGGGCACTGGCACCGGCACCCAAGGTGCTGTTGTGTGACGAACCGACTTCGGCGCTGGATCCGGAGCTGGCGCTGGAGGTGGTGGCGGTACTCAAGCAGTTGGCGACTGAAGGTACCACCATGTTGATGGCGACCCATGACTTGCGTCTGGCGGCCAATATCGCCCGTCATGTGGTATTTCTGGAGGCTGGGCAAATCGTCGAGAGCGGCAGCTCGCAGGCGATCTTTACCCAGCCCCAGCAACCCCGCACCCAGGCATTTATCTCCACCCTGACCCACAAGGCTCCGGATAACTGGGAAATTTGAGGGTAAGGTTCATCTAGATAGATAAAAGGCGCGATACCCTCGCGCCTTAATTTTCGGTGCTTACTACCGTTCATGAAGACAGGAGTTGTCATGTCATCAGGATTGGCAAAGGCCTCTCGCGGGCTTGGACGTGTACTGGGTCAGCATGGTTTCGTACTGGGTATGCTGGCCATGGTGACGATTGCTATGTTGTGGCCACAGCTTGGTCGTACCGGAGGCTGGCTGCACAGCGAGCTGTTGACCGATGTCGGTGTGGCACTGATTTTCTTGCTGCATGGCGTGTCACTCTCCACTGAAAAATTACAGCAAGGAGTGCGTAATTGGCGCTTACATCTGCTGGTTCAGCTATCAACGTTTGCCCTGTTTCCGTTGCTGTGGTTGTTGGTTTCCCCCTGGGTCACCACTCAGCTACCGCTGGGACTCACCTTGGGATTTATCTACCTGTGTGCCTTGCCATCAACGGTCTCCTCCTCGGTGGCGATGACCGCTGCGGGTCGCGGCAATGTACCGGGCGCCATCTTTAACGCCACACTCTCCAGCTTGCTGGGGGTGGTCCTGACGCCACTGCTGGTCGGCTGGCTGGCAGGCTCTGCGGGTGGCGGCGGCGATTTAGGCGACACCATGTGGAAAATTGCACGCATGTTGCTGTTGCCGATGCTGGTTGGTCAGTTGCTCCGTCCCTGGGTCTGGTCCTGGCTTGCGCCTTATAAACCCTGGTTGAATCGGGTGGATCGCGGGGTGATCCTGTTGCTGGTTCTGGCGTCATTTAGTGATTCGGTGGCAGCCGGAGTCTGGCAGCAATTTGGCGCTGGCATTGTGCTGATCACCGTACTGGGATGTGGTGCCTTGCTGACTGTCGTGCTCTGGCTGACGGCATTTATTGCCCGTCGCTGTCGACTCAGTCGAACCGATGAAGTTGCACTGGTTTTTTGCGGCAGCAAGAAGACCTTGGCTTCAGGTGTCCCTATGGCGACCCTGCTGTTTGGTGCCTCGCCGTGGCTGGGAATGATCGTGTTGCCCATCATGGTCTATCACCAGCTACAGCTACTGATTTGTTCCGTGCTGGCGGCTCGCTATGCGGCTCAGGAATCAGCGCGAACAGGGGCCACTTGAGGCTTTAAAATCAGGCGTTCAGGGGCAAGCTGAATGGCAGTTGAATCGAATACAAATATCGATTTTCCCGCCAAATCGCTGTGCTAGATTCCTCGTCATCAGCCACCTATCAGGCTGATTACCACAGGGAGTCTGCCATCATGGCAATGGATAAATTTCGTTCTGCGTGTTGTGTTGTTGCCTGTCTGCTGGTTGCTCCGAGCTATGCCGGAGAGGATTTGAATACCGCCCTGGGCGGCGCTGTGGCCGGGGTCGCTGGCACCATCATCGGCGAACAGGTGGCCGGTGAGAACGGTGCCCTGGCAGGCGCGGCGATCGGGGGTGCTCTGGGGGGGGCCGCAACGGCCAAGCGAGGCAACAAGAATGAAGCGGCATTGGGTGGTGCGGTCGGTGCCTTGAGTGGTGCCGCCATCGGTAACCAGGTCGGTGGTAGCAATGGCAAGCTGATCGGAGCCGGGATCGGCGGTGCTGCGGGGGCCTCGGTGGGCGCCAATAACGGGGATCGCCAGTCGAGCAACAGTGGTTCCTCCCATCGCTATGATCGCGATGATTACCGACCCAGTCATTGGGATAACCACCATCACTATGGCAAACCCGGCCACTGGGATAATCGCCGCTACTATGACCGTGGCCACGGGCGGCATCATAAACCAGGCCCTTACTACTACGGCTATGACAAGAAACACTCCCACCGCCGTCACTAATACGGACGCAACAGGGAGTGAGCTTCGCCCCACAAAAGGTCTTGATCATCTGGCGCCGCTAAGGCGCCATTTTTATGTCCGACCGTCGCTCCTCGTAGGGTGTATGGCCCGAGATCAGGCATCTTGTGCCTGAGTCAGCAAGCTTTACCGTTATCTATGCTGCGGACGCAATACCGGTTGGTACATGCTGTATATTGATGACAACACCCTGCTGCTTATCGGCGGTAGTGACAAATCGTTCTAACTATTTAATTGATAAATAACGAGATTACCTGCTGGTATGAAAGCTGCTGCGCTATGGCCTGATCCCAACCGCAGCAGGAGCTTGTGATGCCAACACCGTGCTATATCAGTATTCAAGGCAAGACCCAGGGCCATATCACCGCCGGAGCCTTTACCTCGGACTCCGTCGGCAACATCTACGTGCAGGGGCATGAAGATGAGATGCTGGTACAGGAATTTGACCATGTAGTGACAGTACCAACCGATCCCCAATCCGGGCAACCCTCTGGCCAGCGCGCCCATAAACCGTTTCGTTTTACCGTGGCCCTGAACAAGGCTGTGCCCTTGATGTACAACGCGCTGGCATCCGGAGAGATGCTGCCCAAGGTGACGCTCAAGTGGTTTCGCACCTCGGTTGAGGGGCGTCAGGAGCACTTTTTCAGTACCTTGCTGACCGATGCCACCATAGTCGAGATCGATTGCCAGATGCCCCATTGCCAGGATCTCAACAAAGCCGACTATACCCAGCTGATCCGGGTGGCGCTGGCATATCGAAAAATTGATTGGGAACATACGGTCGCGGGCACCTCGGGTGCCGATGATTGGCGGGCCCCCCTCGAGAGCTGATCCGACAGAGCCCTATCCGAAGGTGGGCCTACTCCTGGCTCACCTTCGGATCCTTCGCCGCTGAATATCACTTTTCTCATCCGGAGGCGCAGTTATGTGTCCAGCCATCGCAACGATTGGCGATCTGGGATCCGCCCATGGTGGTTTTCCTGCAACACCTATCTTGAGTGGAAGTGCCGATGTCCTGGTCCAGGGACGCGGGGTAGCCCGTCAGGGCGACAGTTTATTAGCTCATGCCAAGCCGAAAAGAGGCAGCCATGGTCGGCAGATTGTCGGGGGGGAGCCCTCGGTGCTGATCAATGGTCGCCCGGCGGCTATCGCCGGTTGTGCCATCAGTTGCGGCGGTGTGGTGATCGCCAGTCATTCCGTAGTGGCGGGTCTATGACCGCGATGACTGGATTGCAATTTACCCTGACACTCGACGCCATGCCGGATGCCGACTTGGTGGTGGTCAGCTTTACCGGGCAGGAGGCACTCTCCGAGCCGTTTGTTCTGCAGCTGGAGTGTGCCAGCCAAGATGCCGAACTGCCGCTACCCGAGTTGCTGAACAGTCAGGGTAGCCTGACCATCTGGCAGGATGGTACGGCGGTGCGGCGGGTAACCGGCATTCTTGCGGCGGCAACTCAGGGCGCACGCGGGGTGCGGCGTACCCGCTATCGCCTGCAACTGCGCTCGCCGCTCTGGCGTTTGCAGCTGCGCCATAATTGCCGGATTTTTCAAGGACAAACGCCTCAGGCCATCATGGGCCAGCTGTTGCAGGAGCATGGTATTGCCGCGGTTGATTTTGTCCTGCGCGGTGCCCATCCGCCCCGGGATTATTGCGTACAGTATCGCGAGACCGATCTTGCCTTCTTGCAGCGCCTAGCGGCAGAAGAGGGGATCTTCTACTTCGAGGAGATGACAGGATCCCACTCTCGTCTGCGATTTGCCGACGAGGTGACCGCGCTCGAATCAGGGGGAGAGCTGATCTTCAATGCGCAGCCCCATCTCGATGGGCTGGGATGGCGTGTTCAGCGCTTCGAGTGGCAACATCAGTTGGGTGTAACCGGCGTGGTATTGCAGGATCACAGCTTCTTGCAACCTGATTATGCACTGGCACATAGCCAAGGCCTTCGGGGCGGCCATGAGGTTGGTCTGGGCAGCGATGAACAGCTGGGGACGTTTCAACATTACGACTATCCCGGGCGCTTCAAGCAGGATCTGCAAGGCAAGGCATTGGTTCGCTATCGGCTGGACGCCCTGCGCCAGCAGGTATCCTGTGCCGAAGGTCGTAGTAATGCCCCGATGGTACGACTCGGGACCCGTTGGTCACTGCAAGGGCAGGGGGGCGCCGATGAGTGTGCCTGGCAGGCTATCCGCATCGGCCATGTCGGCCAGCAACCCCAGGCGCTGGAGGAGGAGGGGGGCTGCGGGGCAACTCGCTATCACAATGAGTTTCAGGCCATACCGGCCAATGTGTGCTGGCGTCCCGTGCCGAATGTGAAGCCGAGAATCGACGGACCTCAAGTAGCCCGTGTGGTGGGGCCCGAGGGCGAGGAGATCTACTGCGATGCCCATGGTCGCATCAAACTGCAGTTTCCCTGGGATCGGGATGGCCAGAGCAATGCGCAAAGCTCCTGCTGGGTTCGTGTCTCCCAAGGCTGGGCCGGAGGCCATTATGGCACCCTGGCCTTGCCCCGGGTGGGTCATGAGGTGATCGTCAGCTTTCTGGAGGGGGATCCGGATCAGCCGATTGTCACCGGCCGCACCTACCATGCCACCCAGGTGCCGCCCTATTCGCTTCCGGAACACAAGAGCCGGACCGTGCTTCGCACCAACAGCTACCAGGGGGATGGTTTCAACGAAGTACGCTTTGAAGATCAGGCGGGCAAGGAAGAGATCTATATCCATGGCCAGCAGGATCTGGCGGTCCATGTGCGCCACAACGTGCGCTGGCAGATCCACAACGAGGAACATGCCAGCATTCGCGGCCACCGGCTGACCCGGATCGGCAAGAATGAACACCTGCTGGTGGAAGGTGAACGGCGGCAGCAGATAGATGGCGAGGATGGTCTGGCCGTACACAGATCCCGGCGGCTACAGCTCGGGGAAGACTATCTGCTCAGCGCAGGGCGCGAGGTCCATCTCAAGGCAGGACAGCAACTGGTGCTGGATGCGGGCAGCCAGTTGACTCTCAAAGCCGGAGGCAGTTTTATCACGCTCGATGCCAGCGGCATTACCCTGGTGGGGCCCTGCATTCGCCTGAATTCAGGTGGCGCGGCAGGCACTGGCACCGAGTTGACTCCCCAGGCTCCGGAGTTGCCCGCGGGCGTCGGTGCCCCGGCCTATACGCCGCCCCCCGTGGTGCAAGCCGGCACTGGCCACAGTCCAGAGCGGGATAAGGTGCAAGCGGGCCATTATCGCTTCTCGGAATAGATCCAATGGCTCTGGAGCAATGCTGTTCACTGTAGAGAAATGAAGGAAGGTCCCCTTTCACCAACACGCCGTAACCCCATCCGTGGGGGCTCGATGGCGGCATCCCTGCCACCAACGGTTGGCTCAATGGGAACACGTCCTACCGTATCTGCTCAGCATTGGGGCTCTGGAGCCGCTATCCCGCCGTTACCCCTAGAGTTTGAGCTACAACAGAGTTTGATCGCCCCAATCACGATGCTGCTGGCAATTTGCTCCGCGTTGAGGATGATGCGCCCTATTTGCTGCGTGACTCAGGAGGGGCGATATGATTCGGCGAAGGATGGCCATCGGCGTGGGTGCGGTCGGGGCTCTGGTCGTGATACTGGTGGCAGCGTTCGGTTTATTGCGAGGTAACTCGCAACCAGAACGTCCGCTACTGATCTGGACAGGGCGCGGTGTCAGCGAGCTGACCGCCATTGGCCATGCCTTTACCGCTCGAACTGGGCGCGCGGTACAGATTGAGAGCCCTGCTAATTTCGTCGAAAAGTTCGAGATCCTGGCCCAGCAAGGGCAGGGGCCCGATATCATCATCTGGGCTCATGATCGGTTTGGCGCCTGGCAACACGCCGGTCTGTTATTGCCGCTGCAACCAGGGCCTGAGTTGCAACAACACTGTCTTCCCCAAGCCATGGCTCCCTTGCAACGAGCGGATTCCAGCCTACTGGGATATCCGCTGCAACTGGAATCCCTGGTGCTGTTCTGGAATCGTCGGTTGCTGGCGGCAGCCCCCACCGACGTCCGCCAGTTTCCACAGCTGGCATCGGACTTGGCCAAGGATATGGACCTGGTCGGTTGGGATTTCAGCTCGCCCTATCACAGCTGGCCTTTTGTGACCGCCGGCGTGGCGAAGGCGTTGCACGTCGATACGGCAGGTCAATTACGCATGCAGGCGCAAACCGCACAGACGGCTCTTAACCTGCAAGAGATGAAACACTGGGTCGATGCCGGTTGGTCGCCCAAAGGCTTGAGCTATGAGCTGGCACTGGATCGCTTCAGTCAGAACAAGTTAGCGTTGATGGTGGGAGGGCCCTGGGATGCTGCTCGATTGCAACAAAGTGGGGTTGACTACGGGGTCGCTGCCTTGCCTGCCATGCAGGGGCAGCCGGTACAGCCTTTTTACGGGGTGATGGCGGCGGGGATCAGCGCCCAATCCACGGAGCCCATGCTGGCGCAGGAGTTTTTGCAACAGGATCTGCTGACACCTGCAGGCATGGCCCGTTACCAGTCGGGGGCGGATAGCGGCATAGTGGCCTGCTATGGAGCAGGCTCCCAAGATCCGATGCACAGGGCGATTTTGCAGAGTGTCCGCCAGGGCGTGGCCATGCCCGGACATCCGGCGATGCCATTGTTCTGGAACAGTGTCACCGCGGCGCTGAATAACATTTTTTCCGAACGCCAGAGCCCGCAGCAGGCGCTGCTCGAAGCGCAACGGCGGGTGAATACGCCGTAAACTGGCGCAGGCTAGGAATAATCGTCCCGCAAGCGGGGAAATTCGGTTATCCGATTCGACAAACCGCGACTTTTATGACATACATGCGCCAGAAAAATTGAGTGACCAGCGATTGGGGTGTCCAGCCTGATCGCGTGTAGACGAGGAGTCGTAATGGAGACGTTTAATCTGGAAGGCCATCCCCATGTGGAGTTGTGTGATCTGCTGAAGCTGCAGGGGTGGAGTGAGAGCGGTGCGGCTGCCAAGTCCGCCATCGCCGAAGGTCTGGTGCTGGTGGATGGCAATATCGAAACCCGCAAGCGCTGCAAGATCCTGGCAGGCCAGGTGGTATCTTTTACCGGGCAAGAAGTCACAGTTCTGGCTTGAGTTGCGACTAACGCCATCGAAAAACACCGGACGCTGCCGCAAGGAGAGCCCGGTGTTTTTATTGGCTTGTTTTTGACACCCGGCTGCAGGGTGTTGCCTAAGTTCCGGAGACCTGCATGTTGCCCCCAGCTTCCACTCCACCGACTAGTACCCCACCGACTGGCCGCTTGATCCTAGCGCCTATGGAAGGGGTGCTGGATCCTCTGATGCGTGGCTTGCTCAGCCAGATCAATCCCTATGATCTCTGTGTGACCGAGTTTGTCCGGGTCATTGATATGCTGTTGCCGAAACGGACCTTCTATAAGTTGGCGCCTGAATTGCTGCAGGGTGGCAAGACGGTATCTGGTACTCCGGTGCGGGTGCAACTGCTGGGGCAGTCGCCGGAGTGGTTGGCGGAGAATGCCGTGCGTGCGGTCGAGCTGGGCTCGCCAGGGGTGGATCTCAACTTTGGCTGTCCGGCCAAGCTGGTCAATCAATCCAAAGGGGGCGCCGTACTGCTCAAGGAGCCGGATCTGATGTACCGGATCATCAGCGCCGTTCGTCAGGCGGTGCCGGAGCATCTGCCGGTCACGGCCAAGATCCGTCTGGGGTGGGATAATCCGGCGGATTGTCTGACCATTGCCGATGCGGCGGCGGCGGCGGGTGCCTCAGAGCTGGCGGTGCATGGCCGGACCAAAGAAGATGGCTATCGCAGCGAAGCCATCAAGTGGGAGTGGATTGCCCGCATTCGGGAGCGCTTGTCGATTCCGGTGATCGCCAACGGCGAGATCTGGAGTCATGCCGATGGGGTGCGGTGTCGGGCTGTGACCGGTTGTCAGGATCTGATGGTGGGACGCGGTGCCCTGAATGTCCCCAATTTAGGCGCCGTGGTACAGCACCAGGCGGCAGTCATGCCCTGGTCTGAAGTGCTGCAATTGCTGATGCAATATGGTGAGCTGGAAGTCCAGGGTGATAAGGGCGCCTATTTTCCGAATCGCATCAAGCAATGGTTCAGCTACCTGCGTCAGCAATATGAGCAGGCGCAGCCGCTATTTGCCCAGTTGCGCCGTTGTACGGAGCCCGCGCCCATCATGGCCTTGCTGCAACAGGAAGTTGAAAATAGCCAGGTATGAGTTGTCCGAAGTGGCTCGGCCAAACCATTCTGTGCCGCTGGACTAGGCGACAGAGCGGACTTTGGTTCACAATCAGAGTCCTGTGCAGTGGTAGTGCCTGAGGTTCGGCATCTGGAGTACTCATGCTGGCGTTGATCATCGGTCTGTCGGTTACGTTTCTGGTCGGTTATTACATCGTCAAGGGCTATGCCGCCAGCGGCGTCTTGCTGGTGGGCGGGATTGTGCTGCTGAGTGTCAGCGCGGCGCTTGGATACCGGATCCTGCCTGCGGAGGTGACCAGTACCGGTAATCCGCTTTCTGATGTGATTGATTTTGTGCGCTATATGCTGGTCGATCGCACCGCCGGACTGGGTCTGATGATCATGTTGCTGTGTGGCTTCTCCGCCTATATGAATCATCTGGGAGCCCATGGCGCCCTGGTTAAATTACTCAGCAAACCGCTGCATGCCATTCACTCCCCTTATTTGCTGATGGTGGTGGCCTATTTTGTCGCCTGTGCCATGTCGCTGGCGGTGAGTTCGGCGGCGGGGCTGGGCATTCTCCTGATGGCAACCCTGTTTCCGCTGATGGTCAATATGGGCATCTCCCGGGCGGCGGCTACTGCTATCTGCGCCTCTCCGGCGGCCATCATGCTGGCGCCCACCTCGGGGGATGTAATCATCGCCGCCGAGACCGCCGGTATGGAGCTGTTGCCCTTTGCCTTTGGGCTCTCCTTGCCGATCTCCCTGAGTGCCATGGCGGGTATGGGCGTGACCCATTTTTTCTGGCAACGCTGGCTGGATGAGCGGGAGGGGGTCCGGCATGAGCCGGTGGATATCAGCCGTCAGCAACTTCACGGTCCTGACGGCTACGCCATACTGCCGTTCTTGCCGCTGGTCGGGGTCTTTGTGTTCAATGGTGACTACGGCATCCAGTTTGATATCAATACCATCGTGATTTTTTCTCTGCTGCTGGCGGCGAGCTGTGAATTCCTGCGTAAACGGGATGCCAAGAAATTGTTCGATGGTCTGAACGTGGCGTATCGCGGGATGGCCGAGGCGTTTTCCAGCGTGGTGATCCTGCTGGTGGCGGCGGGGGTCTTTGCCCAGGGACTGATGAGTGTCGGCTTTATCGAACAACTGTTGCAACTGGGCCAGGAGAATCAGTGGAGCGCGCTGTGCGTCATGCTGCTGCTGGTGCTGATCACCCTGCTGGCCGCTGTGACCACGGGCTCGGGGAATGCCCCCTTCTATGCCTTTATCGAGCTGATCCCCAAGCTGGCCGTGAGCCTGGGGATCCCCCCCGCGTACCTGGTGATCCCCATGCTGCAGGCCTCCAATCTGGGACGAACCATATCGCCGATCTCCGGGGTGGTGGTAGCCACGGCTGGTATGGGCCATGTTTCGCCGCTGGAGGTGGTCAAGCGAACCTCACTGCCGGTTGCCGTGGCATTGGTCATCGTCATTGTGCTAACCCACTGGCTGGTGCCTGGGGCGCTCTAGAATTGACCGCTTGTCAATGCTGACCTGCCGCGGAAAGACTCAGCCGTCTGGCCTCAAGCCCATGGCTATTGCATGATCCGGCTCCTGATTGGTTCTGGAGTTCGCCATGGCGTACCTGTCGTTTGTCACCCTGTTATGGGCTTTTTCGTTTAGTTTCATCGGTGTCTATTTGGCCGGGCAGGTGGATGCCTATTTCATGGTGCTGACCCGTACCGCACTGGCGCTGCTGGTGTTCCTGCCCTTCTTGCGACTGCGTCAACTCAAGCCTCGGCTGGCCCTGGGCCTGATGGCGATAGGCGCCATCCAGTTGGGGTTCATGTATCTCTTCTACTATCACTCCTTTTTGTTGCTGACGGTCCCCGAGGTGCTGATCTTCACCATCTTCACCCCGCTATACGTCACTTTGTTCCATGATCTGCTCAGCGCTCGCTTCCATCGTCGTTATCTGCTGACCGCGGGGCTGGCGGTCCTGGGGGCCGCTGTGATCCGCTTTGACCATCTGACGTCGGATTTCCTGATCGGTTTTCTGGTGGTGCAGGGCGCTAACCTCTGTTTTGCCGCCGGTCAGGTCGGTTATAAACGACTGCTGGCCCAGCAAACGGCAGAGCTGCCCCAGCACCAGATCTTTGCCTGTTTCTTTGTGGGAGCGGCTCTGGTCGCGTTGGTGGCCTGGCTGCTGCTGGGCACCCCACGCTATCCAACCAGTTCGCTGCAGTGGGGGCTGCTGCTCTGGCTGGGCGCCGGTGCATCCGGCCTGGGTTACTTCCTGTGGAATAAGGGCGCGACACGGGTGAATGCCGGGGTGCTGGCCATCATGAACAATGCGCTGATCCCGGCCGGCTTGCTGGTCAATCTGTTGATCTGGAATCAGTCGGCAGATCTGTTGCGTTTGAGTATTGGCGGTGGTCTGATCCTGGGGTCCTTGTTGCTCAACGAGCAACAGAGCCAGCGCACGTAACGGGCCAGTTCAGGCTGGCCAGCCCAGCGATTTTGGCCAGGAGGCCGTCATGACCATTCAGGAGTTTGCGACCCTCACCGGATTGACGGTACACACCCTGCGTTATTACGAGCAGATTGGCCTGCTGGACCAAATCCAGCGGGCTGCATCCGGACACCGCATCTACCAGCAACAAGATCTGCTGTGGGTTGCCTTTATCAAGAAGCTCAAGGCGACGGGTATGCCGCTGCGGGAGATCCAGCACTATGCGCAATTACGCAAGCTGGGCAATACCACGCTGGAGGCGCGTCAGCAGTTGCTGGAGCGACATGCCGATGCCTTGCAGCAACAGTTGGCCGAGCAGCAGGCTCATCTGGCGGCATTGCAGGAGAAAATTGCCTATTACCAGCAGGAGCTAGCAAAACAGCGCTTGATCTAGAGTGCACTCGAAGTTGTAGCCTCATGGTTTTACAACCCGAGGAGAGTGAATTCATGAACAACGCACGGTTTGAGGCTGGTCTGCGCCGCCTGAATGAAATTGATGGCGAGGCCGGAGCCAAGGTGATCGCGGCCCTGGAGTCTATTGCGCCGGATCTGGCGCGCTACACCATCGAGTTTCCATTTGGTGATATCTACCAGCGCCCGGGTCTGGATCTGAAGAGTCGGGAGCTGGCCACTGTGGCTGCCTTGACGGCCTTGGGCCATGCGCAGCCGCAACTGGCGGTGCATCTGCACGGTGCTTTGAATGTGGGCTGCTCGCCCGAGGAGGTTACCGAGGTGATTTTGCAGATGGCGGTCTACGCTGGTTTTCCGGCAGCCATTAACGGCATGTTGACGGCGAAAGCGGTATTTATCGAGCGGGGACTGATCCCGGTGTAATTATTGAGCCTCGCTGATGCAACGCGTCGAAAGGGCGGGCTACAAATCACAGATAACACCAATAAAAAGGAGGCATCACAGCCTCCTTCTTCATGTCGTTGACTGCATGCAGTCTTAGAACAGCTTGTCGCTCAACAGGAACATCTCTTCGTCGAATGGACGCTTCATGTTCTCGATGCAGTCGACGATATCGTGATGCACCAGCTTGTTCTCTTGCAGACCGATGCAACGACCGCCAGCACCCTCGAGCAACAGCTCAACTGCGTAGGCGCCCATGCGGCTGGCCATGATACGGTCACGAGCCGTCGGGCTACCGCCACGCTGGATGTGACCAAGAATGGTGGCGCGGGTCTCGAGGCCGGTGTGGGCTTCGATTTCCTTGGCCAGGGCATTCACGTCGGTGACATGCTCACAGATGGTGATCATGGCGTGACGCTTGCCCTTGGCGATACCATCGTCGATTTGGGCCAGCAGTTCGTTTTTGTCGAAGCCTTTTTCCGGCACGATCACGAACTCGGCGCCACCGGCTACCGCGGCCGACATGGCCAAATCACCACAGTGGCGACCCATGACTTCCACAATCGAGATCCGCTTGTGGGAGGTAGAGGTGTCACGCAGACGGTCAATCGCTTCCATTACCACGTTCAGAGCGGTGTCGAAACCGATGGTAAATTCGGTACCGGCGATATCGTTATCGATGGTGCCTGGCAGGCCGATGCAGGGATAGCCCATCTCGGTCAGCTTCTTGGCGCCCATGTAGGAGCCGTCACCACCCACCACGACCAGCGCATCGATACCGTGCTTCTTCAGGTTTTCGATGGCTTCACGGCGGACCGATTCTTCTTTGAATGCCGGGAAACGGGCCGAGCCCAAAAAGGTGCCGCCGCGGTTGATCACGTCAGAAACGCTATGGCGCTCCAGTTTGGTTATGCGATCCTGATGCAGACCCAGGTAACCGTCACGGATACCATACACCTCCAGACCGGCTGCCAGACCGGCACGAACCACAGCACGAATGGCTGCGTTCATACCTGGTGAGTCACCGCCGCTGGTCAGAACACCAATTTTCTTGATCATAGTGTGCCTCTATAAGTCGAAGTTTCTTGTACAAACTGGTGGGGCAGGCTGGCCCCGGCGTCTCGCGATGAACCCATGGGCTGCCGAGTCAGAGCTGGCAGTAGCGGTACTTTCACACATCCCCTCCGTCACAGAGGGAAAGTACCCGACAGGGCTATGCGGACACGATGAGGGCGTCTGATGACGCCCTCATGATGTTTTATTGCTTGGCGCCAGCGATGATCTGGGCAAAGTCTTCCGGCTTCAGGGACGCACCGCCCACCAGGCCGCCGTCGATGTCGGCTTGACCGAACAGATCAGCTGCAGTCGCGCCAGTCACGGAACCACCGTACAGGATCTGTACTTTAGCGGCGACGTCAGCGCTGAAACCGGCCAGATAAGCGCGGATGTGAGCGTGAACGGCTTGTGCGATTTCCGGAGTAGCAGTCTTGCCAGTGCCGATAGCCCATACCGGCTCGTAAGCGATAACGGCGTTGGCGAAAGAGTCGATACCGGAGCGGTCGATCACAGCCTTCAGCTGGGTTTCAACGACGGCATTGGTTTCGTTGGCTTCGAACTGAGCCAAAGTTTCACCGATGCACAGTACAGGTACCAGGCCGTTCTGTTGGATGGCTTCGTACTTGGCAGCGACTACGGCATCGGTTTCTGCGTGCAGGGTGCGACGTTCGCTGTGGCCAACCAGAGCGTACTTGCAACCAAATTCCTTCAGCATGACCGGAGAATTTTCACCGGTGAATGCGCCAGCAGTGTGGACGTCGGCGTTTTGCGCGCCGTACTGAATGCGGGTGCCTTCAGTCAGCTTTTCAACCAGGCCCAGGAAGATAACTGGCGGGCAGACGGCAACTTCAACGCCTTCAGCTTTGGCAGCCGGTTCAACCAGTGCCTTGACCAGGGCTTCAACAGATGCTTTGGTGCCGTTCAACTTCCAGTTACCCATTACCAATGGTTGTCTCATTCTTTCATCCTCCAGATGGTGATTTGCTGCGGGGCATTATATGAGGTGAACTCGGCCCCGAATAGTCAGCGCTTGGTCACGCAGGCTAATATTTTACCCTAATTACTGATCCATATCAGTTTTTGGGTTGGACATCGCTCATTCTTTCGACTGGTTTCGCAATTGATGCCAAATGGCGCCTATCCATTCATGCCATGCGGTTTCTGAATACATCAGATACCGCCCCTCCGGCAGATAGCCATAGGAGGGGATGGGGCGCTGGGGGTGTCGCCCCATGTAATCGGTCGGCGCGGGTATCACTTGAAGACCCGCTTGACGCATGAGCCCCATAGCGCGGGGCATGTGGCTGGCAGAGGTCACCAGAGCCGCCGGATGATCCCCTATGATTGCTCGGTAACGGCTGACTTCATCGTGGGTGTCGTAGGCATCCTCAATCAGGATCATCTCCTGACGGGAAATACCATAGTGCTCGGCAATCCGGGCATACATCTCGGCACAGGAAATCGGGTCACTGCTGATGTTGCCGGATAGCACCAGCTTGGCCTGCGGATTGCGCCGTTTCAGTTCGATCGCTTCCAGAATGCGGGCATAGGCATTGCTGATCGGTTGACTGGTCAAGGGCACGCTCGGGTCACTGACATGACCATGACCGAGCACCAGGATAAAATCGACGCTCTGGTTCGCAGGAAACGGCGGGTATTGCTGCTCCAGCGGCCGCAACAACTCCATGCTGACCGGACGCAGCGAAAACAGGATTAGCAACAAGGTGCCCAGGGTACAGAGCGTCTTGCCTAACCGTTGACGGCGGGTAAACCACAGTAGTAATAAGCCCAGCACGATCAGGGCCAGAGTGAAGGGTAAGGGCATTAATAGCCCACCGAGCCATTTTTTTAACCAGAACATGGATGATCTCTGAGCGGCCGTCTGCCGCGCCGTTTGCAGGGGTATAGGGATGTGCCAGAATAGCCCTCCCTTGAGTGAAACGGAACCGCTATGGTGAGTGCAGATCACAGCTTCGACGGCATGGCCGACAAGTTTGCCCAGAACATTTATGGCACCAGCAAGGGTCGCATTCGCGCGGCCGTGGTGTGGCAGGATCTGCAGGGCTGTCTCAGTCGCCTCGGCGAGCGCCCGTTGCGGATCCTGGATGCCGGCGGTGGCTTTGGCTATTTCGCCCAGCAGCTGGCGCAAATGGGGCACCAGGTCGAGTTGTGCGACCTCTCGGCCGACATGCTGGAGCTGGCGCGTCAGCAGATCGACGCCAAGGGCTTGAGTGATCGTATCCGTTTGATTCATTGCCCGATCCAGGAGCTGGATCAGCACATCGAGGGTGAGTTTGATCTCATCTTGTGCCATGCCGTACTGGAATGGTTGAGTGAACCTCGGCAGACCTTGATATCCTTGCTGCGCTATTTGGCGCCGGGCGGGATCCTCTCGGTGTTGTTTTATAATCGCAACGCCTTGTTATTCCAGAGTCTGGTGGTGGGGAATTTCGACTATATCCGCGCCGGCCTGACCAAGAAGCGCAAGCAGAAGCTGACCCCCAGTAATCCCCAACTACCGGATGAGGTCTATGACTGGTTGCAGCGCGGTGGGCTGAAGCTCATCGGCAAGACCGGGGTGCGCGTGATCCATGACTACATGCGGCACAAGCAGGATCAGCAGGATAAATTCGATGATCTGCTGCAGATGGAACAACGTTATTGTCGCCAGGAGCCTTTTGTCGCCCTGGGTCGCTATATCCATGTCATGGCGCAACGGCCACTACTCCATGGAGAAAGCACTGTGATTGAGAAGAGAATGTGATGACGCAAGAGGTTTCCCGCGCCACAGAGCGTAGCGTGCCCGAATTGACCCTACCGGAATTAGTTGGCTGGGTGAAACAGGAAGGACTGTCGCTGAATCTGGCCAATGACCGGTTGGCTTTTTTGATCGCTATCGCCACGCTTTCCCGGGATGACTCGACCCATGAGTTGACCGAAGCCGCGCTGCATGATGCTTTCGGCTATGTCAGCCAGATCTTCGGGCAGATGGACGAGACCCTGAGTCATAGAGCGAACAATGCCATCAATGAACTGGTCCGGCAGAAGCTGCTGTCACGTTTCAATGCCGATCCGGTCGAAGGCGAGAGCTTGTATCGTCTGACGCGACTGGCGATGGGCATCGTCGAATTTTTTGCCGAACAAAAAGAGGTCAGCAGCGTCAAGCTCTCCTTGTTGCTGGAGCAGGTCGCCAGCGAACTGGGTAAAGCCTATCAGGCGGCGAGCGAGAATGATGCGCTGGCCCACTGGGATGAGCAGGTGTATCCGCGACTAAAATATTCGGTCGAAGAGATCCTGGCGCGTATCGATCTGACCCAGCGCGCGATGGATGAGCATCAGAATCAGGTCAAGGCCGAGATTGCCGATCTGCTGAATCTGGATTGGACCCAGGCGATCCACAGCTGCGAGAAGTTACTGCGCGAGACCGGCCAAACCCTGCGCGAGTTGCAAGATACCCTGGATGCCGCGGGTCACAATCTGCAGGATGGCTTGCTGAACATTCAGGAGGCGACGCAAGGTCGGGAAGAGCTGGCTCATATCGAAGCCTTGACCCACACCCTGCAGGCACGGCTGGATGCCATCATCAACTGGGGCCAGCAATGCATCGAATTGTGGGCTCGTTACGATCGCCACGTGCACAAGTTTATCCGCACCGCCATCGACATGGACAAAAACCGGGCGTTCAGTCAGCGCCTGCGGGAGTCGATCCGCGAGTTCCAGAACCACAACTGGCTGATGGTGGTGGCCCAGGAGCATCGCTTGCTGGAGTTGCGCGACGAAACCCTGGCCTTGCATGGCGACGAAATTACCGGCGAGTTGCCGAGCGAGCTGGAGTATCACGAAATTCTGGACGTGAACAATCAACTGGCCGAGCGTATCCAGTTGCATCTGGATGCATTCCGCGAGCAGGGTAAACCGCTGGATATGGCCGAGGTGCTGCGCGACTACCTGGCCCATTATCCGGACTATCAACACTTCGATGTGGCACGCTTGCTGATTGATTCGGCGATCCGCCTGGGACACTCAGAAGCGGAACTCACCAGCGCCAAACAACCGAAATGGAAACCCATCAACGAATCGGGAGCTAAGGTACAGGCCCATGTCATTGATCAATACTGATTTTCCTCTCGCACTGCGCATGGCGCAGGCGATCGCCAACCCCTTGTTCCCGAAACTGGATACCTGGTTGCGCAGCGGACGCCATATCAGCGCCGATGACCTGGACAACCACTCGTTTTTGCTCGAATACCACGATGAGCTGGAGCGCTTCTACGCCCGCTATCAGGTGGAGCTGATCAAGGCGCCGGAAGGCTTCTTCTATCTGCGGCCGCGCGCCAGCTCGGAAATTGGTACTTCTGTGCTCTCCGAACTGGACATGCTGGTGGGCAAGGTTCTCTGTTATCTCTATCTGAGCCCGGAACGCCTGGCGAACGAGGGGCTGTTTTCTCTCTCCGATCTGCAAGAGGAGCTGTTGACCCTGGCGGATGAGCGGCAATTGCTGCGCATGGTCAACCAGCGCAGTGGCGGCTCGGATCTGGACAAGCGCAAGCTGCTGGAGAAGATGCGGACCTCGCTGCGCCGTCTCAAACGCCTCGGCATGGTGGTGCAGGTGGGGACGGGCGATAAATTCCGCGTCAACGAGTCGGTATTCCGCTTCGGGGCCGATGTTCGCAGCGATGAGGATCCGCGTCTGGTGCAGTTGCGGATGATCCGGGAAGGGGAAGCCATCTTGCATGATGACGAGCTGCCGACCAGCGAACACCTGCTGGACGAGAGTGAAGATGAGCTGGAAGAAGAACAACTGGGACTGGACGTATAACGATGCGCGGCAAGTTTATTTCGATGACTATGGTCAACTGGAACGGCTTTTTTGCCCGGACTTTCGAGCTTGACCAGCTAGTAACCACACTTTCCGGTGGCAATGGTGCCGGGAAGTCCACCACTATGGCGTCGCTCATCACGGCCTTGATCCCGGATCAGACGCTGCTGCACTTCCGCAATACCACCGAAGCGGGCAGCTCCAGTGCCAGTCGGGATAAGGGGCTGTACGGCAAGTTGCAACGGGGTCATTGCTATTCACTGATTGAGGTGCTCAATTCCCGGGAGCAGCGGTTGTGGGTCGGGGTTCATCTGGAGCAGGTTGCCAATCGGGATCACAAGGTCAACATTACTCCCTTCGCGCTGGTGGATGTGCCGGCGGGGATCCAGCCGACCGAGCTGCTGCTGGAGCGGCTGGATGAGGACAAGGCCAAGGTGCGGCCATTTAGCGATCTGCGCAAAGCAGCCGCCGAGCTGGGTGCCCTGAAAGTCGCCAAGTTCAATTCGGTGACCGATTATCACAACTTCATGTTCGAATCCGGCATCCTGCCGAAGAAGATGCGCGATCAAAAGGATCGGGCACGCTTCTATCGCTTGATTGAAGCCTCGCTCTACGGCGGTATCTCCTCCTCGATCACCCGCTCGTTGCGGGAGTATCTGTTGCCGGAGAACTCCGGGGTGCGCAAGGCGTTCCAGGACATGGAAGCGGCCATCTATGAAAACCGCCGTACCCTGGATGCCATCAAGGAAACCCAGTCCCAACGAGACCTGTTCCGCAACCTGATCACCGAAACGACCCACTATGTCGCGGCTGATTACATGCGCAACAGCACCGAGAAGGCGCGACTCTCCGAGTCGGCGCTGGCCGGTCGCCAGCAGCTTCAGGACAAACACCGCCTGCTGCGTGAAGAAAAGCAGCGCGCCATCTATCTGGCAGAAGAAGCCGAGCAGATGCAGGCGCGGGAAAAGCATCTCACCGATGAACTGGAGGCCGCCTCCGAGCAGTTGGCCCGGGTGATCAACGGTGTGGCGCTGGGCAAGAAAATTGAACAGTATCGTGAGGATGTCACCGATATCGGCCTGCGCCTGGAAGAGCAGTTGGCGATGGTCGAGGAGATCAGCGAGCGCAAATGCGAGCTGGAGCAGAAGAAGCAGCAGACCGAGGGTGAGGTGGATAGCCTCAAGACCCAGTTGGCGGATTACCAGCAGGCGCTGGATATCCAGCAGACCCGTGCCATCCAGTACCGCCAGGCCATCAAGGCGCTGGAGAGTGCGCGTGAGCTGTGCGGTCGCCCAGACCTGGATGTGACCGGTGTGGCCCGGGAGCAGAGTCTGTTCAAGGAGCAGGAGCGCCAGCTTACCGACGCCTTGTTGGCTGTACAGCAACGACTGAGTCTGGCCAAGGCGGCCGCTAGTCAGTATGACGCCGCACTGGCGTTGCTGACCCAGGTTGCGGGTCCGGTACCCCGTGAACAGGCATGGGAGAGTGCCCAACAGGTGCTGCGCCAGGGCCAGCAGAGCCGGGATCTGGTCAACCGCAGCGCGCAAATCCAGCATGCCCTGAGCGACTTGCAACGGGATGCCGAACAGCGCCAACAGCTGGCGCGCTGGCAAGAGGAGTTGCAACGTCAGCACCAGATCCTGGTGACGGATGAAGAGGCTCTCGAGCTGGCGGCCGAGCAACAGCAGGCGCGGCTGGAACAGTTAGCCGATCAACTGGACGCCGGTCGTCAGCAAGGGGCGCAGGTCGAGCAGCAATTGCTGCAGTCCCGTACCCGGATTGACCAGCTCAAGAAGATAGCGCCGGCCTGGCTGCTGGCCCAGGAAAAACTCGACAAGCTGCGCGAGCTCAGTGGTGAAGCTCTGGAAAATCCGCAGGCGGTTTCCCAATCCATGCATAAGGCGCTGGCGGCTGAACGTCAGGCCGAGACCGAGAAGAACCAGCTGCAGCAACGCAAGCTGGATCTGGAAGCCCAGATCCGCCGCCTGCAAAACGTCGGCGGTGAAGTGGATGAACGGCTGTCACGAGTCAGTGAGCAGCTGGATGGTGTCTTGCTGTGCGATGTCTATGACGACATCAACATCGACGATGCCCCTTATTACTCTGCGCTGTATGGTCCGGCACGGGCTGCCATTGTGGTGGCGGATCTGGATGCGGCGTTGGAGCGACTCAAGGCGCTGGAGGATCTGCCGGATGATGTCTATCTCATCCAGGGCAATCCGGAGTCTTTTGATGAGGATCTGCTGGATGCCCGCGAGCTGGAGCAGGCGCTGGTGGTGCGCGGCAGTGACCGTCAACTGCGCTACTCCCGCTTCCCGAGCGTGCCGCTGTTTGGTCGTGCCGCCCGTGAGCAACGCATTGCCGCACTGGAGGCCGAACGTGAGTCCCTGATCGATGCCTATGCCACCGCCGCTTTCGAGCAGCAAAAGCATAGTCGCACCTATCATCACTTCAGCCAGTTTATTGCCGAACATCTGAACGTGGCCTTCGAGACCGATCCGGAGGCCGAGCTGGAGTTACTGCAAGCTCAGGTGCGCGAGTTGCAATCCCGGCAGCAGGAGCGTCAGCAGCAAGACGCCCAATACCGCGCCGCGCAGGAAAGCAGCCGTGCCGCGTTAGCACTGCTACAGCGCTTGCGTCCGCTATGGCATCTGGCCCAGACCGATGCCGGTGCCGAGCGTTTGAACGCGGCCCGTGCCGAGCTCGAGGCCTTGCAACAGGCCGAGCAATTCTTGCGGCAGAAGGGGCAGGCGCTGAGTGCTCTGGAAGGGCAAGTGCATCTGCTGCGCGAAGATCCCCAGAGCCTGGACGCCTTGCAACAGGCGGCACTCGATGCCGAACAACAACTGAGCCAGGTGCGACGGCAGAGCTTTGCCCTGGACGAGTTGCTGGCGCGCAGCAGCCATTTTGCCTACCAGGATGCGGAAGCTATGCTGGGGCAAACCTCCGAGATCAGCGAACGACTCAAAGCCAAGCTGGCGGATGCCGAGCTGGCGCGGCGGCAATTGGCCGAGTCGGTGGCCCAGATTGTCAGCCGCTTCACCGAGGCCATGCAGGTCAAGACGGCACTGCAGTCGGGTCTGGATGCCAAGCGCCAGACCTTAAGCGAGTTCGAACAGGAACTGGCAGCCATGGGGTTGGTGGTTAGCGTGGATATGGAAGAGAAGGCCCGCCACCACAAGCGGGAGGTGGAAGAGCAATTGGTGCGCACTCGTTCCCGTCGCACCCAGGCCGAGGCCCAGTTCCAGGTTTGCCGTCGGGACATCGACAGTCTTCAGGGACGTCTGGCCCATGAAGGCAAAGATTACAAGCTGGCGCGCAAGCTGCTGGTCCATCATAAGCAGAGCTGGAACCGGGTGCTGCGCCTGGCCCGTGACAACGATGTGGAAAAACGGTTGAATCGCCGCGAGCTGGCCTATCTGGATGCGGATGAGCTGCGCTCCATGTCGGACAAGGCATTGGGCGCTCTGCGTCTGGCCGTGCATCACGACGAGGAGCTGCGCGATGCCTTGCGGCTGTCGGAAGGCAATCGCAATACCGAGCAGAAAGTCGCCTTCTATGTGGTGGTCTATCGCTATCTGAAGGATCGCATCCGTCACGACATCATCCGCTCGGATGATCCGGTCGAAGCCATCGAGGAGATGGAAATCGAGTTGTCGCGGCTGGCCGATGAGCTCAAGCAGCGCGAATCCCACCTTTCCTTGAGCTCCACCGAGGTGGCCGCCAAGATCACCAATATCATCCGCCGCGAGCAGAATCGCATTCGGGTGCTGAATCAGGGACTGCAGAATATCGCTTTCGGTCAGGTTCATGGCGTGCGCTTGAATGTCAACGTCCGCGATGCCTACGCTCGCCTGCTCAATGCGCTTGGCGATCAGGCGACCCTGCACCAGGACTTGTTTGCCGATGAGGCGCTGACCTTCTCCGAGGCAATGGCCAAGCTGTTCCAGCGTCTGAATCCGCACATCGATCAGGGAGAGCGCAGTCATCAGGTATTGGGTGAGGCCTTGCTGGATTACCGCAATTACCTGGAGCTGGAGATCGAAGTGCAGCGCGGTGTGGACGGCTGGTTGCGTGCCGAGAGTGGCGCCTTGTCCACCGGTGAAGCGATCGGTACCGGTCAGGCGATCCTGCTGATGGTGCTGCAGAGCTGGGAAGAGGATGCCAAGCGCTTGCGGGCAAAAGATATTTTGCCGTGCCGCTTGTTGTTCCTGGATGAGGCGGCGCGTCTGGACGCCAAGTCCATCGCCACCCTGTTCGAGCTGTGTGAACGCCAGGATATGCAACTGCTGATTGCGGCACCGGAAAATATCAGTCCGGAGAAGGGGACGACTTATAAGCTGATCCGTAAGGTGCACGGCAAGCATGAGCATGTGCATGTTGTGGGCTTACGTGGCTTTGGCTACGGCGACGACCGACTCTCGGCATGATGACCACTTCAATTTTATCCGCATCGCTTAAGGTTGAAGTAAGGCTGTAGGAGTAGTCTGGAGCATAAGAGAGGCTCGGTGCATGGTGTGGGCCTTGGGTCAAACCTATGCACCGGGTTGCTGACAGCTAATAACGGAGAGCATGACAATATGAGTACACAGGATGTAGGACGTTGGGATCTGGTGGTTCGCTCCACTCACTGGCTGGTCGCCATCGGTTTTGTCACCAACCGTTTTATCGATGAACCGGGCGAGACGGTGCATGTCTGGATTGGCTGGAGTATTGCCGCTTTGGTGGTGATCCGTTTGCTGTGGGGGTTGCTGCCTGCCAGTGGCCCGGCGCGACTGAACCAGTTTTTCCCGTGGCCCAAGGCTATCCTGGCGCATCTGCAGGATCTGCGGGCGCGCAAGACGCACACCGAGCTGGGACACAATCCGCTGGCTGGCGCCATTATCTGGTGTTTCTGGTTGGGTATGTTGGGCATGGCCGGTACCGGCTGGGCCATCGACAACACCAAGATCGAGATCATGGGCGAGCTTCATGAGACCCTGGCTAATGTCATTACCGTGCTAGTGGTGCTGCATCTGCTGGCACTGGTGGTGATGTCCTGGTGGACGCGTTTCAATTACCTGAAAACCATGAAGCCCGAATTTCATTGCAAGAAAGCCAAGTCGGAATAGGCAGTGACCGATGCACTTATGCGATACAACAAATTCGAGATAACTAATTCGAGACAACAAAAAAGGAGCCGGTTCGGCTCCTTTTTTGTTTGTTGATGACTCTTAAATCACGTTGCTCTTAGGGGATCTGTGTCGTAACCGGTGCTGGCTCTGCCACCTTGTGTGGCGGGCTCGGTTGCCAGCCTAACAGCGCCAGCATGACAAAAAAGCCGACGACATAGGCCAACACCACATGCCAGCCATGTCGTACCCAGCGTACAGCCGAGCGGGACTCGGGATACATGTTCGACAGGGCAACCCCGGCGGAGGAGCCAAACCACAACATGGAGCCACCGAAGCCCACCGCATAGGCCAGCATGCCCCAATCATAGCCGCCTTGGACCAGGCAGAGCTTGGTCAACGGTATGTTATCGAACACCGCCGAGATAAAGCCCAGCGCAAAGGTGGTGATCCAGGAAGCGGGGGGCAATTCATCGACCGGCATCAAAGAGGCACAAGTGACTAGGGCCACCAGGAAGATGGTACCGGAGAAGGCGCTCTTGAGCTCTGACCAGGGGGTTTTCACAAACAAGGCGCCCAGCAGTATCGCCATCCAGACGCCGAGTGCAGGGAAGTCGAGCAGATAGTTGGTGACGATCGCCAGAATAAGGATGGCAGCGACCACGGCCAGACGTTGCCACTCCACGGTCACCCCTGTGGCGGCGTCCTGGGTGATGCGCTGGTATTTGTCCTGCTGGCGAGCGGCGATAATCCCGAAGATTAGCAAAGCAATGACCGCAGCCACATAAGCGTGGAGGACGTGTAGTGGGTTGACTCCATCGATCCACATCAGGGTAGTCGTAGTGTCACCGACCACAGAGCCGGAGCCCCCAGCATTGCTGGCGGCGACAATCGCGGCCAGATACCCGATATGCACCCGTTTATTGAACACTACAAAGGCGATAGCACCGCCGATCATCGCCGCCGCAATGTTATCCAGGAAGGCGCTGATGACAAAGATCATCACCAGCAGGGCAAAACCTCCCTTCCAGTCATCGGGGAGAAAGCGGGGCAGAATCTTGGGCAGCTGCGATTCATCGAAGTGTTTGGCCAGAATGCCGAAGCCAAACAACAAACCAATCAGATTCAGCAGAATGCGCCACTCGCCTTCATGGCCATGGCCACCGAGCAGATGCTGGCTGAATGAGAAGTCTGCCAGCAGGCTATATTTGGCCACCAGAATTGCGGTTAGCCCTGCCAATGCGACCCACATGGTGACTCGATGGAGCAAGGCGACACCCAGCAGGGTCAGAGCAAACAGCACAAATTCGATACGGATCCCGCCCGGTACTAATAATTGAGCCGATAGCTCACTGGCGGCGACGGGGAAGGTGAGGAGTAGAAGCGGTAACAAGGGGAGCAAAAACAGGCGTTTTGTCCATTGAGCAAGGAGAGTCATTGGTATTGTCCTGTGATCTCCTCCGGCACTGAGTGGGTTGGCCGGAGGAGTCGACCATGATTATTGCTGGGAGATAATCCAGTGTTGGAAGTTCTTGCGGGTTTCGGCATCGGCCTGGGTATACCAGTACTTCAGCATCTCGATGGTCTGTGCGTTTTTGTCGACGCTACCCTGAGCGTTACTCTTGGCGTCCGGTACCGCAGTTGCCGCCACGGCTGCTGTTGTCGCCAGGGCGACTTCGGCGGGAGCTTGCTGGAAGCCCTTACCCATGGCCAGCAACTCAGCCTGATAGTCGCGGCCAATTTGTAGACCCTCTTTTTTCGGCATCACAAAATGGTCCACATTCACGGTTGCGCCAGACTTGGTGTCGATAAAGGTCAGCTTTTGTTGGGCGATGAAATGCTCAGCTGCCGTGTAGTTTCGTGGATAAGCAAATTTGATCGCTAGGGCTTCGTCACCTTTGAGGTCCAGGTTGATGACTACGGGTTCACCGCTCAGCAGACGAGTATCACTCTGATCCTTGAAGCTACCCTCAAAACGGATCACCAACTGATGGGCGCCGGCTGATAAATTGACTTTTCGCTCTGCATTCAAGGCACTGCTTGTGGCGGATTTGCCATCCTGCAAATAGACGACATAGGGACGCGGGATCTCGATAGTCGCTGCATAGGCCATAGAGCACAGCGAGCTCGACAACGCACAAATCATGGCCAGTAGATGGGGCAGGCGCATCTTATCTCCTTATATTGATGGTATTGATGCTGATGAGCATCCGTTAGCACGGCAGCCATTTTTGCAGTTTTAGTGGACTGCGGCAATCGGATGCTGATTGTCCAGTAGCCGTTGATACGCTTTGGTGTGGCTAGGCCGTTGCTCTAGTCGCCGATCCGGCGACGGAAGGGAGGAAGTGCGGCCAGCAATCCCTTGCCGTAACGGCGGGTGAGGATACGGCGGTCCAACAGTATTACCCGTCCGCTATCACCCTCTTTGCGGATCAAGCGGCCACACGCCTGGATCAATTTTCGCGAGGCATCGGGAATCGTGATCTGTAAAAAGGGATTACCCCCTCGGGCCGTAATCCACTCGGCTTGGGCTGCTTCTATGGGGGAGGTCGGCACAGCAAATGGCAATTTGGTAATAATCAGGTTGGTCAACTGGTCACCGGGCAGATCCAGACCCTCGGAAAAACTGCCGGTTCCGAACAGTATGCTGGGTTGCTGATGCATACAACGCTCTTTGTGCAGACTCAGCAAGGCATTGCGCGAGGCCTCGCCTTGTACCAGTAAACTCCAACCTTGGGCTCGCAGACCCACGGCCACCTCTTGCATCTGCCAGTACGAAGCAAAGAGCACTAGCGAGGCCTGCTGATCCGTCAGGTAGCGCGGCAGTTGCCGGATCAGTTGCTGGGTGAAATCCGGGTCACTGGGATCACAGCCGATATCCGGGAGCCAGAGCTCGGCTTTCTGGTAGTCGAACGGAGATAGCAAACGCAAGTAGCGGGAGCCGTCGTCATTATATAAGCCAATCTGCTGGCGAAAATGGTCGAAGCTATTGAGAGCCGTTAGCGTGGCAGAGACTAAAATGGCTCCATGGCATCGTGACCACAGCAGGCGATCCAGCCAGCCTCCCATTTCCAGCGGTGCAGCCTGAAGTTGATAATCGGACTCTTCAGTGTCGTATTCGACCCATTTGGCGACCGGATGTCGGTTATCCTGCTCTGCATAGAGTTGCCACAGGGTCTGCATCTGCAGGCTACGCTGCTGAGCACTGCCCAACTCTGCTAATAAGGCTTCGCCATCCCGGCGGGGTAGCTCTCCCAGTTTGATGGCTTCGGTGAGTCCCTGTTGCAACCGTTCCAGAAATCGACTCAGTTTGCTGCTTCCTTCACTGAGGCTCTGCGAGAGCGCCGTCAACTGGGTTGGCAAAACGCCTTCAGCAAATCGGTACTCCGGAGTCTGGCTGAACCAGTCTGTTTGTCCTTTGATAAGTAATTCCAGTTGTCGCAGATCATGCACGAGCCCATAAATAGTTTCGCTGAGGCGGGACGAATGAGTGCGAATGCTCTCGCTTTGCACTGTTTTGGCTAGCCTGTCACCAAGATGGGGCATTTTTTGCAGCCAGCTTAGGGTGTGACCCACCCGTAACTGTGCCGATGCTTGATCGCGAGCTATGGTCGGAAGGTGGTGAGCTTCATCCACGACATAGATGCAATCCTCGGGGGCTGGTAGCACCACGCCACCGCCTAATGCCAGATCGGCGAGCAATAATGCATGGTTGACCACCAGAACATCGATTTCGTTCATCATGGCGCGTGCATGGTGAAACGGGCAGTTCTGATGATGATCGAACAGCGGGTTGCAGATGTGGCGCTCGGCGGCGATTTCCTGCCAGAGCGACTCCTCCAGAGGTTGCGGCCAGCTATCCCGATCACCGGCCCATTGGCCTTGTTGATAGGCGCGCCAGAGTGACTGGTAGATCTGCTGCTGTTCCGCGTCAGGACTAAAGCTCAGCAGCTCCTGAAAACTCATTTGGGTGTTGGCGATGTTGACGTCCGCCAATTGCGCCAGTCGCTGGGCGCAGCAATAGCGTTGTCGTCCCTTGACCAGGGTAAAGCTGAAGTCGTCATTACTGATGGTATGAAACAGGGGCAGATCTTTGGTGATGAGCTGTTCTTGTAGCGCCAGGGTTGCAGTGGAGATGATCAGCTTCTTACGGAACTTGAGTGCGCAAGGGATGGCGCCTTGTGCATAGGCCAGCGACTTGCCGATCCCGGTTCCTGCTTCGGCGACCAGGATACGCTTGCCCACCCCATACTGGCCACAGAGCACCTTGACGATTTCCGCGACCAGATAGTTTTGCTCTTTTCTTGGCACAAATGCTGCTAGGTGTTGGTGCAACCGTTTATAGCTTTGTTGAACACTGTTTTTGATGGCTGCAAACGGCATTTAGGATATTTCTCTGATGGGCGAAAACGAAGTATATCGCTCTGTGAGCTGGCTAACAAAATCTGACTTTATTGTGTTGCCTGTCAGCAGATGAATCTGTGCGAACGGCAGCATAATATGAGTCAAAGGCAGGCATATCAGCTTGAAATGTAAAAGATTATGCTAACGACAATCTTGTTCTAAGTTAGTTCATTTTTTTCTGTTGATTGCCTCACATTTTGTATGATAGTCTCGAAAACAGAGTGATGGAAACGTCACTTTCACAGGGAATATAAGGACTTAGTGTTTAATTTCAGTAGGCAAACCATTATGAAAAAGACTCTTCTTGCAATTGCTATCCCGGCTCTGATGTCAGCTACCGCAGTGAATGCTGCTGCCGTTTATGAAAAAGACGGTCAGGTTCTGAAGCTGGGCGGTCGTGTACAAACCTCCATCGAAAACAAGGGTGGTCTGGCCGCTGATGGTGATACCACTTCCAGTGAAACCACCCTGCTGGGTCTGGCTCGTCTGCGTGTTGAAGGCAGCACCGCCATCAATAGCGAATGGAAAGGGATTGCCAAGGCAGAATGGCAAGTCGCTGCCGAAAACAGTGATAATAATGCTAAAACAGTCACTGGCACTGTTTTAGATGTTAATGGTGTTCCGACTGGCGAGACAGTTGAAGGCACGACTGCCAAGGATGACGGCAAGTTTAAGGCGCGTCACGTTTATCTGGGCTTCGATAGCGAAAAATACGGTAAGGTAATCGTGGGGCAAACCGATACCGCTTACTACGACGCTATCGCCGCAACCGATATGTTCAACCAGTGGGGCTCCTTGGGCAACGGTTATGATGGTCGCCAAGAAGGTCAGTTGATTTATAGCGGCGTTTGGGGTGGTTACCACGCAGGTGCTTCTTATCAGTTCTCTGACGATACCGCCAGCATTGATGTAGGCGACAAGGCTGAATCTAACTATGTGACTGTGGGTAAGCTGGATTACGGCTATGCCGCTAACTTCGGTTACAACTTCGAGCAAGGTTTCGGTTTCACCGCCGGTCTGTCTGAATCCAAATACGCCGAAGCTGGTACTGTGTCTGACGTGACCAAGTCTGACTGGGCTCTGTCTGGTTCTTATGGCACTTACGGCGAAGCTGGTTTCTATGGTGCGGCCCTGTATAACCAGACCGCTCTGGAAGCTGAGTCCAGCGAAGTAAACTATGCTGGTTACGAAGTCATCGGTATCTACCGCCTGGAAAACAATGTCTCCTTCCTGGCGGGTTACAACTTCCGTGAAGTGACCGACAGCGACTACGGTTCTATCGCTGAAGCTGATCTCATCGATGAATTCCTGGTGGGTGCCGGTTATGACTTTACCAGCAACTTCCTGGGTTGGGTTGAATATGCCGCCGACCAGATCGATGGCAATGACGACCGTTTTGCAGCCACTCTGCAATATAACTTCTAAGACTGATTGGCTTGCGAGTTAACTCGCGAAGTCGATAAAAAGGGGCAGCCTCGAGCTGCCCTTTTGTTGCCCTATTTTCATCGTCGTACGACCTAATCGATGGATTAATGTGCGGCTGATGACGGCTTTTGCGGCCAGTGGTTGCATTGGATGGCGGGGTTGTTAAGCTAGCGCCTTCACGTATGCTGAGCCCTGTCATGAGCTGTTTATCCAATAGCGTGAGGGCATTTATTTATTCCTATCGGTACCCATCATGAAGCCAGAAACCCTGTCTTTTATTGCATCCTGCATCAAGACCATTCCTGATTATCCGAAACCCGGGATCCTGTTTCGGGATATCACCAGTCTGGTGGAGCACCCGCAGGCGTTCAAAGCCACTATCGACCTGCTGATTGAGCATTATCGCCATGTGCCGTTGAACAAGATTGTCGGCACCGAGGCTCGGGGTTTCATCTTCGGTGCTCCAGTCGCTGCCGCCTTGGGGCTGGGCTTTGTCCCGGTGCGTAAGCCGGGCAAGTTGCCACGCGCGGTCTTCGAGGAGAGCTATGAGCTGGAGTATGGTCAGGACTGCTTGCAGATACATGACGATGCCATCCAGCCCGGGGACAAGGTGCTGGTAATTGATGATCTGTTGGCCACGGGTGGAACTGTGGAAGCTGCGATCAAATTGATCCGGCGCTGCGGCGGTATAGTCGATCAGGCGGCCTTTGTGATTTCCCTGCCGGATCTGGGGGGAGAGGAGCGTTTGCGGGCCTCGGGTGTCGAGCCTTTGAGCCTGGTGCAGTTTGCTGGTGAATAACAGTCTGAAGGCTTAAGGAAACAGAAGGGCTATGGGATATCAGGTTCTGGCGCGAAAGTGGCGTCCCCATTCGTTTCATGACGTTGTGGGTCAACAACATGTGTTGACGGCGCTGATTAATGCGCTGGACCAGGGACGTTTGCATCACGCTTATCTGTTAAGTGGTACCCGTGGAGTAGGTAAAACGACCATAGCCCGTATCCTGGCCAAGTGCCTGAACTGTGAGGAGGGGGTTAGCAGTACTCCGTGCGGTCGATGTGATAGCTGTCGCGAGATCGATCAGGGTAATTTTGTCGATTTGCTGGAGATCGATGCCGCTTCCCGCACCAAGGTCGAAGATACCCGCGAGTTGCTGGATAACGTGCAATATCGTCCGGCGCGCGGGCGCTACAAGGTGTATCTGATCGATGAAGTACACATGTTGTCGCGTCACAGCTTCAATGCCCTGCTCAAAACCCTCGAAGAGCCGCCGCCTTACGTCAAGTTCCTGCTGGCGACGACTGATCCGCAAAAGTTGCCGATCACCATTTTGTCCCGTTGTCTGCAGTTTCATCTCAAGGCTCTCACCCGGGAGCAAATTGTTTCCCAACTGGTCAGAGTGCTGGACGCCGAAGCGCAAGCTTATGAGTTACCGGCACTGGCTGCCCTGGCCAAGGCGGCTGATGGCAGTATGCGCGATGCCTTGAGTCTGACCGACCAGGCATTGGCCCATGGCAGCGGCCATGTGCACCTGGATCAGGTGCTGGCCATGCTCGGTACCCTGGATCACCGTCACCTGCACCAGATCGTGTTGCTGTTGGCGCAGTTGCAGGGCTCGGCGTTGATGGCCAAAGTCAACGAAGTGGCACAGTTAGGGCCTGATTTCGAGTTATTGCATGCCGAGCTGGCAAGTTTGCTGCACCGCATTGCATTGGCGCAGTTACTGGGCGGCAGTGCCGATCCACTGGCACTGGACAGCGAGCAAGTGGTTGCCCTGGCTCAAACCTTTACCGCCGAAGAGATCCAGCTGTATTACCAGATTGCCCTCACCGGGCGCCGCGAGTTACCGCTGGCCCCCGATGGCCGCAGTGGCTTTGAAATGACCCTGTTGCGAATGCTGGCTTTTTCGCCGCGAAGATCGATAGATAATGCTCGACTGACCGCAATACCGGTTGTCATGACTGGTGGTGATGCCTCCACATCGTCGGCCATATTCACGCCGACGCCTTCTGGCTCGGCGGCTCAGATCTCCGATCCGGCGCCAGCACCCCGCCAACCTGCGCTTAGCACCAACATCCCGAATGTTGTGCCTTTTGTCGCTGACGCTCGCGCTGCCACGGCCGAAGTGGAAGAAGATGCGGCCACCCTAGCGGCGCAGGAAGCACTATTTGCCGAACAGCAGCGGTTGCAAGATGAGGCTACCAGCTGGCAGAGTGCGCCACCATCGGCTGCTCAGTTCAGTGAATCCGCAACCTTGAGTTCTGCACCTACTACCGGAGCTTCAACTCCTGCTGATGGTGGTTTAAATCAACTGTTGCAAGTCCGTAATCGGCTGCGGAGTCAGCAAAAAGAATCTGTGGGAAGCGAGACGCCGGCGGTTGGTAACCGGGTTTCGGCGACTTATTCCCCTCCTGTCGCTCGTCCTGTCCCCGCGCATCCTGCAGCGGACACTCCTGCCGCATCGTCATCGCCGCGCCCTATGGCGGCGGCAACTGCTGCTATTCGGCCGGTTGCCGCTTCCTCGGTGCTGGATGACCGCCCCCCCTGGGAGGCGCCATCGCAAAAATCTCCGCTACAGGAGGAGACCCCAGCACCAGAAGTTCCTGCTTGGCAATCACCACCCATTGAAGCCTATCAGGATGATGAAGGAGCTAGTCAGCGGGTGCCGATGGCGTATGAGTCGGTAGCGCCGGAGCTGATGGCCGCGACATCGGAAGCCGTTGCTCAATCGTCGAATCCCCCCTCGATGGCGGTGGACTCCCGGAATACCCCCAGGGCTATCTCTGTCAGCTCTGCGCCAGCGTTGCCCGTTGCGGAGGCTGATGCGCCAGAGTCTCTGGATCCGCGCTGGCTATCCAATGACTTGCTAACGGGTTGTGGGGATCCATGGGCTGAGCTAATTGCTGCCAGTGGCATGGGCGGACGTTTGCGGCAGTTGGCGCTACAAGCCAGTCGACAGGTCGAGGGAGATAGTTGGTTGCTGACGTTGCCGCCGGAACATCGGCATTTGATCTCGGACAAAGCGATAGCCGCACTGGTGGATGGGTTCTCCCGTCATTTGCAGCAGCCGGTGCAAATCCAGATTGAGGTGGGGGTGCCCACGCACGCGACACCGATCCAAATAGAGCAACAGCGCTACGCCGAATTGTTGGTTGCTGCGCAGCAGGATTTGGCGCAAGACCCCCATATCCAATTTTTGATCCAACGCTTTGGTGCGCAACTGGATGCTGATAGTATTCTGCCATTGAAGCATTAGGCGATAACCTCAACAGAAGAGAAGAGCGATGTTTGGAAAAGGTGGGATCGGCAATCTGATGAAGCAGGCGCAAGCCATGCAAGATCGTATGCAAAAGATGCAGGAAGAGCTGGCTCAGATGGAAGTGGTGGGTGAGTCGGGCGCAGGTCTGGTGAAAGTGACCATGACCGGCAGTCACAGCGTGCGCCGCGTCGCCATTGATCCAAGCTTGATGGATGATGATCAGGAAATGCTGGAAGACTTGATCGCTGCGGCATTCAATGATGCCGTGCGTCGGGTCGAAGAACAGAACAAGAGCAAGATGGGCGAATTGACCGGTGGTATGCAGTTACCGCCTGGTTTCAAGATGCCCTTTTAGTCAGGCATGAAGCGGGAGATGACTCCCGCTTTTGTTTTGTGGAGTTGCCATGAAATTCAGCCCCTTGCTGGATGATCTGATCCGTGAATTGCAAGTCTTGCCCGGTGTTGGACCTAAATCGGCGCAACGGATGGCGTTTCAATTACTGGAGCGTGAGCGTAGTCGCGGCCAAAAACTGGCGCGGACCCTGGAGCGGGCACTGACCGAAATTGGCCATTGCCAACAGTGTCGTACTTTCACCGAAAACGAGCTGTGCGAGCTATGCGCCAACCCCAAGCGTGCCGAAAAACGCCAGCTGTGTGTGGTCGAATCGCCCGCTGACGTCGCGGCCCTGGAGCAGACCCATCTCTATTCCGGCCGCTACTTTGTGTTGATGGGGCATCTATCTCCGCTCGATGGGATAGGTCCCCGCGAGCTGGGATTGGACTTATTGGAGCAGCGTTTGCAACAGGAGCCGCTGGATGAGTTGATCCTGGCCACCAATCCGACCATTGAAGGGGATGCCACTGCATTCTATATCGCCAACCTGGCGCGGCAGGCGGGTATTGCCGTGACGCGCATTGCCCACGGTGTACCTGTGGGCGGTGAGCTGGAGCTGGTGGATGGCACTACGTTGTCCCACTCCCTCAGTGGTCGTCGTCCGCTGGAGTAAGTCACAATTTTCAACTCCGAGCTCCGGCTCGGGGTTGAAAAGCTCAATCCTGCCCCCATCTTGCTTTCAGTCGTAACAAACCACTCATCAAGGAAAGCAACGATGACCGAAGCCACTCATATGGAAACCCACGGGTTTCAGACCGAAGTCAAACAACTGCTGAGCCTGATGGCGCATAGCCTCTACTCGAATAAAGAAGTTTTTCTACGCGAGCTCATCTCCAACGCTGCGGATGCGGCCGATAAGCTGCGTTTCAAGGCCCTTTCCAACGCAGAGCTGTATGAAGATGACGGTCAGCTGCGCGTGCGTCTGATCCTGGATAAAGAGAAGCAGACGCTGACCATTTCCGACAACGGCATTGGTATGACACGGGATCAGGCGATTGAACACCTGGGTACCATAGCGCGCTCCGGTACGGCCGAGTTTTTTAGCCACCTCTCGGGTGATCAGACCAAAGACTCGCAACTCATTGGTCAGTTTGGTGTCGGTTTTTATTCGGCGTTCATTGTCGCTGACAAGGTAACTGTTCTGAGTCGTGCAGCCGGTGAGTCCAGCGATCGCGGTGTCTGCTGGGAATCCGATGGTTCGGGCTCCTTCAGCGTGGCGGATGTCAATAAAGCCAACCGCGGGACCGATGTCATTCTCCATCTCAAGGCTGAAGAGAGCGAGTTCCTGGATGATTGGCGTCTGCGCTCGGTGATCGGTAAATATTCGGATCACATCAGTATTCCGGTCGAAATGTGGGAGCAACCGGCGGCCGATGAGAGCGAGGGGGGAGAAAAAACCGTCTCAGAAGGTGAGTGGAAACAGGTCAACCGAGCGACCGCGCTTTGGACCCGGACTCCCCGGGATATTCAGGACGAGGAGTATCAGGAGTTCTACAAGCACATCAGCCACGATTTTGAAGATGCTCTGGCCTGGGCCCATAACAAGGTTGAAGGCTCCCAGGAGTACACCAGTCTGCTGTATGTCCCAGCCCGTGCGCCATGGGACATGTGGAATCGTGAGCAGAAGCATGGCTTGAAGTTGTACGTCCAGCGCGTTTTCATCATGGATGACGCCGAGCAGTTTATGCCGACCTACCTGCGCTTTATCAAAGGGGTGCTGGATACCAACGATTTGCCGCTGAATCTATCGCGGGAGATCCTGCAAGAAAACAAGATAACTGTGCAGTTGCGCAAAGCCTGTACCAAGCGGGTTCTGGGCATGCTCGCCAAGCTGGCCAAAGATGACAGCGACAAGTACCAGCGCTTCTGGGCTGAGTTCGGTAATGTGCTCAAAGAGGGGCCAGCTGAAGATTATGCCCACAAGGAAGAGATTGCCAAGCTGCTGCGATTCGCATCAACCCACACCGAATCCGATGCCCAGAGCGTGAGTCTGGAAGACTATGTTGGCCGGATGAAGGAGCAGCAGAGCAAGATTTACTACATCATTGCTGACAACTACACTGCGGCCAGCAAGAGCCCGCATCTGGAGTTATTGCGCCAGAAGGGTGTCGAAGTGTTGCTGCTGTGGGAGCGGATCGATGAGTGGTTGATGAACCATCTGACCGAGTTTGATGGCAAGCAGTTTGTTTCCGTAACCCAGGGCGATCTGCAACTGGGCGATCTGGAAGACGACGAGAGTCGCAAGCAGCAGGAGTCGCTGGCGGAAGCCAATCAGGAGCTGGTGGCCCGCGTGCGTAAGGCGTTGGCGGATAAGGTGAAGGATGTGCGTATCAGTCATCGTCTGACCTCCACGCCGAGCTGTGTGGTTACCGATAGCCATGGTATGAGCAGCCACATGATGAAGCTGATGCAGGCGGCCGGTCAGAAAGTCCCGGAGCAGAAATTCATTCTGGAGCTCAACCCCGAGCATGCCCTGCTCAAGCGGATTGACGGCATTGCAGATGAGGCACAGTTTAGCGAGTGGTGTGAACTGTTGCTGGAGCAGGCGCAGTTGGCCGAGCAGGGTGGTTTGCAAGATCCGTCTGGTTTCGTGGCTCGTTTGAATCGACTTCTGATGGGCTAATAGTTGCAGTGGACTTTATATCGGGAAGCCGCGCAGATGCGCGGCTTTTTTTTCATAAAAATTAAGAATTTACCGGTCTGTTGCCGCTTGATTAAGGGTAGTGGTGGCGGTCAGTTGCTAGACTGGAGACTGAGTGGTCGGCAACCCGAACCTTGAAGGGGTTGTCCGTGATTGCTGCTATCAGTCGGATTGTCACAACTTGTTCAACAAAACATTGCCATGTCCGATACGGATGAGACAATTGTCGAGAATGTTACGCAAGGAGTCGTTATGCGTCTATTTTACCTGCTGCTTGCTATATCCATCGGCTGGTCTTCTTCCTCTATCGCCGAAACACTCACCTTGTGGAATGGGCACAGTCTAGAACACCTGCAACCCGAGCTGGATCGCTTTGCCAAACAGAGTGGTCATCAAGTGGTGCAACAACACTTTCGTGCCGACCAGTTTCGCGACAAGGTGATGTCATCAGTCCTGCTCCCGGATCTCTATTTCATACCCAGTGATCAGATCAGCAATAAGCAGGAGTACCACCTTGGCGTTTGGCCTGATTCGATAGCCGCCGAGTTTGGTCTGCGTGAGGATGGTCGCCTGGAGGAGAATTGGTACGGTATTCCCATCAATATGGGCAACCAGCTGGTGCTGTATTATCGCAAAGACCTAGTCAAGCCCGCACTCACGCTAGAAAGTATCCCTGATAAACAGTTGGCTTGGCCTCGCGATCAGGCATTCTGGTTTATGACCTTTTTAACCGCCAACGGCGGCTGGCCACTGCAGAACGGGCAATTCTCGCTGAATACGCCGCAGATGGTAGCGGCACTGACGCAATATCAGCAGACCATGGATCGCTTTCCAGCCAGTCATTGTGAGCTGATGTGCAATGAGCAAGCGTTTATCAAGGGCGAGGTTACCTACCTGATGGACGGTGATTGGGCTTACCAGATGCTCCATGATGTGCTGGGTGATAAATTGGGCGTTGCCTTGCTGCCCACACTGGGAGGCAAGCCGATGACTCCCTTGAGTAGCTCCTACGTACTGGCCATGCGGGCCGATATTTCCGCGGCTAAACAAAAAGCGGCGGTTGAACTGGTGCATTTTTTACTCTCGGATGCCAGCCAGCGCTCCTTGTATGAACGCTCCAAGCTGTTTCCGGCGGTGGATCGGGTTGTGGAGCAACTGGCGGGTAACATGTCTGAGGATATGAAGACTCTGCACCGCCAATTGCAGCTGAGCAAGCCGATGCCGAATGATCGAAGAATGCTGATGGTCTGGTTGGTGATGGGTAAGACGCTGAAACTATTCCTGGCTGGTGAATACGATGCTGCCGAGGCTGCGCAAAATATGCAGTCGTTGGCTGAGGAAGAGGGATCCCATCAATGATCCGACTGAGTCGGTTTCTGATCGTTTTGATGCTCTGCATGATCATAGTGCCCTTGCTGGTGCTCAGCGTGATCCACTACCAGGGCTTGAAGCAGTTTGCGACCCAGGCCTTGATGACCCAATTGGACAGCGAGGTGCATGTTACTCAAGAGAAGCTGGACAATGAATTACGAGCCATCACCAGTGGTTTACGCTTGTTGACCGGGCATGAAACCATCATCAAGGGGGTTTCCAGTCTCTACTACAGCTCTCAGGTTCGGGAACGATTCGAATCCTTTACCAACCGCTATAGCATGGTCTCTTCCTTGTATCTGTTGACGCGTGATGGCCGGGTTCGGGAGAATTTTGGTGGCAAGATCCGCCCGGTCGAGAGGAGCCGGGAGATCCTGGAGGTCGTGCATAATTTGGGACGAGCCTATGAATCCGGTGTGACGGGGGGGCGGGTGGTGGTAATCGAATCACCTGAGCTGGTCCCGGGGGCCGATCATCGTGCCTTGGTGTTCATATCCATCATCAATAGCGTCATTGTGCGCAATAGTGATTCGCTACAGGGTTATCTCATCGCGGTCGTGCCATTTAGCAATATGCTGGCACAGGTCAGTCCCTCTGCGAACCAGCATAGTTCGGTCATTCAGCTCGGGGTGGCGTTGCCACCGGATGAGGAAGGACAGATCAGTCAGAGTCTGCGTTTGAGCGTCGGTGAGAAGGATTATTCGCCCAGCGTCAATCTGTTTGTGAAAGTGAGCCGCTCGCCAGAAAGCATGAGCCAGGCGGTCACCGAAGCGATCCGTCCCTTCATCAGTTATCAGCTGGTGGTCATGTTGGTGATGATCGTGTTGTTTGTGCTGTTTTCCCGTCCTATCTTCCGCGCCTTTAATGTCCTGTATGGCATTATTCAGCGCATGGAGGCAGGACAACTGGTGCAGGGAACGACCTCGCGAATTTGGGAATTTGCCCATACCGAACGTCTGCTGATCGATATGCAGGCCCGCATCCGTCAGCAGCTCACGACACTGGAGCATAACAACCGCGATCTGGCCCATCTGGCGGAAGAGAAAGATCGTTACCTGCACGAACTCAGTCAGCTGAATCATAGTCTGGAAGAAAAGGTCCAGGAGCGGACCAATAAGCTCGCGTTGATCCTGCAGCGCATCGAAATCAGCAACCGCATCTACAACCAGGTGATTCATTTGCGTCAGGAGTTGAGTACCGAAAGCTCGGATCAGTCCGTACTCAATGCTGTGATCAAGCGGGTGCAGGCTTGTGAGCTGGGCGTTCCTTTTATGGTGGTACTGACAGTGCCGAATAGCCCGGTGATGTCGTACCGGCATCCTGATTTTGTCGGCGAACCTCTGTTGCCGGTGCAGGAGCCGAGCACCGATTACCATATCAACGATGGTATTTATAGCATGCCGTTACCGCCGCCATTTGGTGGTGGTTGGCTGTTGTTTCAGGCTCAGAGTCTGCGAGAGGAGGAGCTCAAGGGCATGTTGTTATTTGCCCGTGAACTCAGCAGCTTCCTGGAAAACCGGGCCTTGACGTCTCGCTTGGCCTTCTGGGCTCGAACCGATGGTCTGACCGGGCTGGGAAATCGCATCGCTTTCGATCAGAGCATGGCGGGTTTGGAAACCTCGCTGGATAAGGAGGCCGGGCTATTCCTCATCGATGTCAATGGCCTGAAGGATCTCAACGATACCCGCGGCCACGAGGCCGGGGATGCCTTGCTGCGCACCGTGGCGAGTCGTTTGCTGAACTGTCTCAAGGATCTGCCAGGTTCGTTATTCCGGATTGGCGGTGATGAGTTTGTCATCCTGCTGGAAGGTGAAGCCGTCGCCAGTCACGATGTATTACTCCGTCGTCTGCAGGAGGCCCAGTTCCAACCGGCCAGTCTGGCGGGGCGTGAACATGGCATCAGTTTCAGTGTCGGGTATGCGGATAGCAAGCATACCCCTTTCTCCTTGCTCTATAAGATGGCGGATAAAGCCATGTATCAACAGAAGCAAGCTTACTATGAGCGCAAGCGCTCCGGTCATGAGCAAACGCTTGAGCATTCAGGAGAAAGCGTGTAATTTTCGCCTCTCGAGATTTTTGACGTTAATTACATGGACCATAGGGGATACATAATGCGCATTATTCTGCTGGGCGCTCCAGGCGCTGGTAAGGGTACGCAAGCCCAGTTTTTGATGGATAAGTACGGCATTCCGCAGATTTCTACTGGCGACATGCTGCGAGCCGCTATCAAGGCGGGGACCCCTCTGGGTTTAAAAGCCAAGGAAGTGATGGATCAGGGACAACTGGTCTCCGATGACATCATCATTGGTCTGGTGAAGGAGCGTATTGCTCAGGACGATTGCGCCAAGGGCTTCTTGCTGGACGGTTTCCCGCGCACCATACCGCAAGCCGATGCCATGAAAGAAGCCGGTGTCGTGGTCGATTTTGTGTTGGAGTTTGATGTTCCGGACGAAGAGATCGTCAAGCGCATGAGTGGTCGTCGTGTGCATCCAGGTTCAGGTCGGGTGTATCACGTGGTGTTCAATCCGCCGAAAGAAGCCGGTAAGGATGATGTCACGGGCGAAGATCTGGTGATCCGCGCCGATGATGAAGAAACCACAGTGCGTAAGCGTCTGGATATCTATCATCAGCAGACCGAACCGCTGGTCGGCTATTACAAGGCTGAGGCTGCGGCTGCCCGGACTCGTTACGAGCGTCTGGATGGTACACAGGCTGTTGACGTGGTTAGCCAGCAGTTGGCCAATCTCCTCGGCTAAGCTGTGATCGGATGACACCGGGCGCCCGTATCATTGGTACGGGCGCCTTTTGCATTTAATAAGGAGAGAAGATGCCGCAGCGTGGAGTCATTCTGGTCAATCTGGGGACACCAGCCAGCGCAACGGCGCAGGGTGTTCGCGAATTCTTGCGGGGCTTTCTCTCGGATCGCCGGGTGGTGGATGTACCGCGTTGGTTATGGTGGCCACTATTGCATGGTGTGATACTGCCACTCCGCAGTCGACGGGTGGCCAGGGCCTATGCCCAGATCTGGCAACCTGGGGGTTCACCGCTGATGGTTATCTCGCGGCAACAGCAAGCGGCGGTGCAAGAAGCGTTGCAGGGACTCGGGTATGAGATGCCGGTCGAGTTGGCGATGAGCTATGGCGAACCGTCACTGGGTACCGCCTGGTCACGACTCAAAGCTCAGGGCGTCGACGAGGTGCTGATCCTGCCACTCTATCCCCAGTACTCATCAACGACCACGGCGCCGATCTTTGATGCCTGGGCTCGAGTGATGGCGACTGAGCACAGGATCCCGACTACCCTGTTTCTGGACGACTATCACGATCATTCTCTCTATATTGCCGCCCTGAGCCAGAGTATTCGACACCACTGGCAAGAGCATGGGCAGGGGTACTTGCTGTTCTCCTTTCATGGCATCCCCGAGCGCTATGCCGAGCGAGGCGATCCCTATCCCCAGCAGTGCCGGACGACAGCACGTCTGGTCGCCGAGCAGCTGGCTCTGGAGGATGGGACGTGGGGCGTTTCCTTCCAGTCTCGTTTTGGCCGCGAGCCCTGGGTACAACCCTATACCGATGAGACGCTGATCCAGCTAGCTCATTCCGGCCGACGGCAGCTGGATATTATCTGTCCGGCGTTTGCCGCCGATTGTCTGGAGACGCTGGAGGAGATTGCGGTCGAGGGTAAACAGAGCTTTTTACAGGCGGGTGGAGAGCGTTATCACTATATTCCGGCCCTGAATGCCGAGCCGGCTCATGTGCATTTATTGACCCAGCTCATCACGCAAAGGTTTGCCTGATACACAAGGCGGCGAAACCCCTGTTCCCCCCCTATGCAAGGCTGAGGAATGTGCTAGGATCCGCGGCCTTTCGTCCTGGTCTGGCTGTTGCCTACAGCACTCATTATGAAATTTCCCGGTCAGCGCAAATCCAAGCATTACTTCCCGGTCGGACGGCGAGATCCCTTGCTGTCGGCCGTCAATCCCCTGTCGGCGCGTAGCCCGGCATATATCGTCGGTATCGATCAAACGTTGGTGGATATCGAGGCCCATGTGGATAGCCAGTTCCTGCAACGCTATGGCCTGAGCAAGGGCCATTCGATGTTGGTGACGGATGCAACGGCCGAAGCCATGTACCACGAGCTTGTCTCTCGCCAACTCATAGAGAGTCAGTTTGCTGGCGGTACCATTGGCAATACCTTGCATAACTACTCGGTGCTGAGCGACTCGGCGTCGATTCTGTTCGGGGTCATGAGCCGAAATATCGAAGTCGGCGGCTATGCCTATCGCTACCTGTGCAATACCTCCTCCAAGGTCGATCTCAACTACTTGCAGCCGGTAGCAGGGCCCATTGGTCGCTGCTTTACCTTTATCTCCGAGGACGGTGATCGTAGTTTCGGTATCAATGCCGGCATGATGAATCGATTGACCCCGGAGCATATACCTGAAGCTCTGGTGGCAGGGGCCTCGGCCCTGGTCATCAGCGCCTATCTGGTGCGAGGCGAAGAGGGCGATACCATCAAAGCGGCGACCATGAAGGCCGTCGAGCTTGCGACTCAACATGGTGTTCCAGTGGTATTAACTCTGGGTACCCGCTTTGTTATTGATGCCGATCCCCAGTGGTGGCGAGACTTTATTCGCCAGTACGTCACTGTAGTGGCGATGAATGAAGATGAGGGTGAGGCGCTGACCGGATTCTCGGATCCGCTGGCGGCGGCCAATCAGACTCTGGAGTGGGCCGATCTGGTGCTCTGTACTGCAGGTGCTCAGGGGCTCTATATGGCGGGTTACACGGAACAAACGGCCAAGCGGGAAACCAGCCACCCCTTGTTACCAGGAGCGATCCCGGAGTTCAATCGTTACGAATTCAGCCGTCCCATGTTGCAGCAAGATTGCCAGCATCCACTGCGGGTTTTTGCCCATATAGCGCCCTACATGGGCGGACCAGAAGCCATCAAAAATACCAATGGGGCAGGCGATGGGGCTCTGTCGGCGGTGTTACACGATATGGCGGCCAATCATTATCACCGTCAGGCGGCGCCCAACTCGGCCAAGCATCAGCTGCCGTTCTTGAGCTACTCCTCGTTCTCGCAACTCTGTAAATATGCCAATCGGGTCAGCTATGAAGTGCTGATGCAAAGTAGCCCCCGGCTGTCGCGCGGATTGCCGGAGCGGGAAGACAGCCTGGAAGAGGTCTACTGGGAACGATGAATGCCTGGATGTTTGCTAGTGATGACAGTTTGCTAAACTGGAGCGCGCCCGAACGGGCGCGTTTTTTCATCGATTTTTCCGGAGTGAATTGTGTATTCCGAACTACTTGCCCCTATCCATGCTTTTCTTGCCTGTCCAACTCCCGATGCCTGGATTGACGAGGCAGTGCGACAGCAGGATACATTGCTGATTGATCATGCCAACTGCGAGAAGAAAGCTGCCGCCACGGCGATGAGCCTGATGCACCGCTATGTGGAGCGCTCCGAGCTCTTGATCATGGCTTCGCGATTGGCGAGGGAGGAGCTACACCACTTCGAGCAGGTGGTCGAGATCCTGCGAGAGAGGGGGATCGGCTACCGGGTGCTGAGCCCATCGGGTTATGCCGCGGCCCTGATCAAGGAGGTACGGACCCATGAGCCTGCAGCACTGGTCGATAAGCTGATTATTGGTGCCCTGATTGAGGCGCGCTCCTGCGAGCGCTTTGCCAAATTGGCTCCGCATCTGGACGAGACGCTACGCCGCTTCTACTTATCGTTGCTGCGCTCTGAATCTCGTCATTATGCCGATTATCTGGCGCTGGCTGAACGTTATAGTGATGGCAATATCCAGCAACGGGTTGCCACTCTTGTTGAGAAAGAAGCCAGCTTAATCCTGGCTCCGGATCCGCAGTTCCGCTTTCATAGCGGTGTGCCGGTTTGCGCCATGGTGGAGTAGTGGTAGGTGCGTATTACCAGAATACGCACCTGTAACAAGAACAGGTTTTAACGCCGATACTCGTGGCCATAGCTCTGGATCAGCCGCCTGGTCACTTCATGCTGCGGTGCAGCAAAGACCTGCTGAGTCTCGCCGCTTTCAACCACCTTGCCTTGATGCATGACGATGACCTTATCACTGATATGGCGTACCAGCCCGAGGTCATTGGCCACGATCACATAGGCAATCCCCAGCTCCTGCTGCAATTTCAGCAGCAGGTTGATAATCTGGGAGCGAACCGAAAGATCCAGCATCGAGAAGGTTTCATCGGCCACTATGATGCGGGGGTTCATGATCAGAGCCCGGGCGAGGGCCACACGCTGCTTCTGACCCGAGGAGATCATCTGCGGGTAGAAGAGTGCATGTTCTGCCAGCAGACCGACCATGCGCAAAGTCTCCTGCACCTGATGGGCTCGCTCTTCTGGCGTCATGGCGGTATTCAGCATCAGCGGAGCTTCGAGGATCCGCCCGATACGCAATCTGGGATTCAAGGACGAATTCGGGTCTTGAAAGATCATCCGGATCTGCTTGCAACGCTGCTCATAATCATCGGGGGCTATCAGTTGTCCATCGACACGAATTTCCCCCTCGCTGGCAGCGACGACTCCCGCCAGTATCTTGGCGAGCGTGCTTTTGCCGGATCCGGCTTCACCGACCAGGGCCAGGGTTTCACCAGGCTCCAGAGTGAAACTGATCTGCTCGAGGGCACGTACCGCCTCTTTGCGAAACAGCCCACGGCGTTCAATAAAACTCTTGCCAATATTGGTTACGCGTAACAGCGGCTCGGCCTTCATTTTTTAGCTTCCTCCATATTGAGCGGGAAGTGGCAGCTGTACTGCTGATTTTTGAGTCGGGTGATGGGCGGGGTTTGGACACATAATTTTTGAGCATAGGGGCAGCGCGGGCCCAGGCGGCAACCGATCGGCAGATGCTGCAGCGGGGGTATGGCCCCAGGGAGGGCATTGAGCCGTGATTTATGGGGCAGGCGACCACTGAAGTCGGGGATCGCATTCAACAAGGCATTGGTATAGGGATGATGGGGGGTTGCCAGCAATTGTTCGCGGCTTCCAGTCTCGACCATCTGCCCACAATACATGACGGTAATGGTCTCCGTCAGATTGGCGATGGTGGAAATATCGTTACTGATCAACAAAATAGTGGTGTTGTTGTTCTGGTTCATCCGATCCAGCAGCCGCAGCAATTGTGCCTGGGTGGTGGACTCCATCGCACTGATGGGTTCATCGGCAACCAACAGCCGAGGCTTGATGGCAATGGCCATGGCGATCATCACCTTCTGGCACACCACCTCGGAGAGTTGGTGGGGGAAAGCGGCCATGACTTTCTTATGATCCTTGATGCCAACCCGGTGCAACAAGCCAATCGCGTGCTTCTTGCGCCAGAACAGGCGCTGCCACCAACGACCTTCAAACACCCGGCCCGGGATGACCTCAATCAGTTGGGCACCGATCGGCATGGAGGGATCGAGACAGGAACGTGGCTCCTGAAAAATCATGGCAATATCACGGCCAATCACTTTCCTGCGTTCGCGCGGGCTCAGACTCATCAGATCGATGTCGTTGATCCGCATCCGATCCGCGGTGACGCGCCAGTTTTCTTTTTTCATGCCCATGATGGCCTTGGCGACCAGGCTCTTGCCAGAGCCTGATTCACCCACCAAACCCCGGATCTCCCCTTCATTGAGGGTCAGATTCACACGGTCCACGGCCTTGACGCGACCTTGGGGAGTATCGATTTCGATGGTGAGGTTGCGAATATCGAGCAATGGCATCAATCAATACCCTTCTGTAACGCACTACGCAGTCCATCGCCGACCAGATTGGTGACCAGGACACTGAAGATGATGGCAAAACCGGGCAGCGTCACCGTCCAGGCACCGATATAGATGAGATCCATGCCGTCGGCCAACATGGTTCCCCATTCCGGAGACGGCGACTGCGCACCGATCCCCAAAAAACAGACTGCGCTGATATCGAGGATGGCGGTGGACAACGCACGCGTGGTTTGCGCCACTATGACGTCGACGATATTTGGCAAGATCGCCAGTCGGAGGATCCGCAGCGGCGGTGAGCCATCCAACCGGACCGCGACTATATACTCTTTTTGCAGTTCGTCATTCACCGCGTTGTAGGTCGCGCGGATAAACTGCGGTGTCAGGGTCAGGGTGACGGCCAGCGCCGCATTATCCAGGCCTGGTCCCATCACAGCAACCAGCACAATGGCCAGCAATAGCGATGGAATGGACAGCAGGGTATCGAGCATATGATGCAGGATACTGGACTTCAGACCTCGGCTCATACCCGCCAGCAGACCGACGGCACAACCGCACAGCATGGCAATCAGGGTCGCGACCACGGCACTGCCAAATGTGAGCCGGGCGCCGTAGATCAGTCGGGTCAGCAGATCCCGGCCGAGATCATCAGTACCCAGGAAATGCACTATGGTACCGTGCGCGGCCCATGACGGTGGCAATAACAAGGCATTGGGGTCTTGTTGAAGCGGATTGTAGCTGACAAAGGATGGCCCGAAGATCACCACCAGCAGCAGACACGCCATGCCCCACAAGGCAGCCATGGCGACCGGATTTTCCTTATAAGCCAACCACGTCTGGGTGACCGGCGACGGAATGCGGATTTCCGGATAGGTTTTAGCCTTGCTGGCCATAGGATTCCTTCCTCTTGGCAGGATAGAGCAGGGTGGAGAGCAGCTCGGTGGCAATATTCAGGACCACCAATACGCTGGAGATCAGCAACATACTGGCCTGGATGGCGACATAGTCGCGGCTCATGATGCTGTTAATCAGCCAGTGACCCAGACCTGGCCATTCAAAAACCTGCTCGATGACGATGGCCGAGGTGATGATGGCTCCAAATTGTAACGACAGTTGCGGCAAGATCGGCGGTAGGGCATTGCGTAAACCGTGACGGGAGATAACCGCAAGCGGTGACCAGCCACGACTGAAGGCGGCCTTGATATAGTTTTGCTTGAGCACTTCCAACATAGAGCTGCGCACCAGACGCGTGACCTCGGTGATCGGTAACAGTGCCAGGGTCAAGGCGGGCAGGCAGAGGTGTTGTACCGCGCTCATAAAGGCTGGCCAGCGTTGGGGCCCTGCCATCAGCCAGGTATCAATCAGCATGAAGCCGGTTACCGGTTTGATTTCGTATAACAGGTTCAGTTGACCCGAGGAGGGCAGCAGCTGGAAGTGCATCGCAAACGCCATGATCAGGAGCTGGGCCAGCCAGTACACAGGGATGGAGGAGCCCAGCACGCTGAAACCCATGATGCCGGTATCCAGCCAACGTCCCTGATTCAGCGCGGCAATGGTGCCTAATGGAATGCCGATCACAGTGGCGAGTAGCACAGCTGCAAAGCAAAGCTCCAGCGTGGCAGGAAGATGTAGCATGATGGTTTCGAGGATCGGCCGCCCCGATTGACTGGATACACCAAAGTCGCCGGAAAACAGGCGGCGCAGATAATCCAGATAGCCGCTCCACAGACTCTGCCCACCGGGACCGAGGCGATACTCCAGCCAATAGGCGAACAGGCTGAGGATCAGCAGGGTAAAGATCAACAAGTTCAGTCGTCTCAGGGTGTAGATCAGCATGTTTTATTCTCGATAGGCACGCTTGAAGGAGATGCCCCCCATGGGGGTCAGTTCCAGGTTATGCAGGTTCTTCCAACCGGCATAGAGATATTGTGAATGCGCCAGAGGGATCAGCGGAACGTCCTGATACACCATTTCCTGCATCTGCTGATAGGCTTCGATGCGTTGTGCCATCCGGGTGGTCGTAATCGCTTGTTCCAGTAACCGATCAAACGCTGGCTCGCACCAGCGTGAATAGTTGGCGCCCTTTTCTCCGGAGTCCTGACAACTGAGCAATGGTCGGAAGAAGCTGTCGGGATCGGCAGTATCGGCATTCCAGCCCATGACGACGGCGTCATGGCGCCCCTCTTGCAGCAGGATCTGTATCAGCGTGCCGCGCAATTGGGCCACTTGTACCTCGATCCCCAGCTTGGCCAGATCACTCTGGATCAGCTGGGCGGTCTTCTGCGCATTGGGGTTGTAGGTTTGATTCGCGGGTTGGACCCAAAGCGTCATCTCGAAACCAGCTTCGAGACCCGCTTTTTTGAGCAGGGCTTTGGCGGCAATCGGGTCGTAATTGTACTCGCCAATATTCGGGTTGTGCGCCCAGGAAATCGGCGGTAACAGGGTATTGGCCCATTCACCGGTCCCGAAATAGACAGCTTTGAGCAAATTATCTCGATTGATGCCCATGGCAATGGCCTGGCGTACCCGCAAGTCGTCGAATGGTTTTTTCCGGACGTTCAGTGCTAAGAAGGCGGTATTAAGCGCACTTTCCTCATCGAGCCGCAGGTTCGATTGCTTGCGAATGAAATCCAGCTGGCTCGCGGCGGGAAACGCCATGACCTGGCACTCTCCGGTCAACAACTTGGCCAAACGCTTGGTTGGACGCGGGGTATAGTCAAATGCCAATCGCTCCAGGGCCGCAGGTTGATCCCAGTACAGCGGGTTGCGGTGCAGGCGAATGAATTCATTGCTGCGATATTCTTGCTGCATGAAGGGACCGGTACCGACGGCGAGTTGATCCAGTTGCGCTGGCCGACCACTGAGTAGCAATTCCTGAGCGTACTCAGCCGAGAGGATCACGGCATAATCGCTGGCTAGACTGGCGAGAAAGGAGGCATTGGGCGCGTTGAGTTCGAACTGGATCTGATGGTCGCCCAGTTTGCGGATATCGCGGATCTGCTGGCCAACCCCGGTGTTGTCAAAGAAGGGGTAATGACCACCGGATATGTCGTGATAGGGGTGGCTCGGTATCCGCATGCGGTCGAAGCTAAACAGCACATCTTCGGCCGTAAATCCACGGGTAGGGCTGAACCAGTCAACCCGGTGGAATTGCACCCCTTTGCGCAGCGTAAAGGTGTAGGTCAGTCCGTCACGACTAATGGTCCAACCCGTTGCCAGAGCTCCTTCCAGACGCTGAGTCGCGGGATTGACGGTGAGCAGTCGGTCATAGAGTTGATGGGAGAGCGAGGAGCCCAGCGTGCCTTGACCATACAGTTGCGGGTTCATGCTGGAGGGGGCGCTCTCGACACAGTAGACGGCACCGTTTTGTTGCTGTGCCTCATCCTGTTGGCACCCGGCGAGTAGTAATCCCAGGCTGCAGAACAGCAGGATGCGTCCTGCGCGCCATATCTCCAAAGTGCTCATCATTCATTCATCTCATTAGCAACAGGCCTGGTATTGAGCCCATATTTGCGGAGTAATCCTCGTAGCTGATCGTAACTTAAGCCAAGGGATTGTGCAGCTAATCTCTGGTTAAAGTGTTGTTGCAGCAATGTTTGTTGCAATAACTGCCGTTCGTAGTCGGCTAGATGCTGTTTCCAGTTCAGTGGGGTTGTCGGTAACGCCACCTCCTGTAGCTCCTCCGGTTCATGACGCCATGGTGAGGCAAATGGATCCAGAACCAGCGACGCCAGCGGAAGCTCGGGCTCGGCCTGGCGATACAGGCTGCGTTCGATAACATTGCGCAACTCCCGCACGTTCCCCGGCCAGGAGTGGCCGAGCAGTTGTTGCTGAACCGCGGCACTAAATCCGGCAAAGGCAGGTAGCCCCAGCTCTTGACTCAGGCGCTCGGCAAAGTGCCGCCCGAGCAGCAAAATATCTTCACGGCGGGCCCGCAAGGGCGGCAGTGTGATGACATCAAAGGCCAATCGATCGAGCAGGTCGGCACGGAATTGGCCACTACGACTCAAGGCGGGCAGGTTGGCATGGGTGGCGCAGACCAACCGCACATCCACTTGCATGGATTGTTGTCCGCCGACACGTTCGAATTCGCCATATTCGATGACGCGGAGCAGCTTTTCTTGCAAGCGGGGGCTCATGGTGGCGACTTCATCCAGAAATAGCGTGCCACCATCGGCTCGTTCAAAACGACCCGGATGGCGCTTTTGCGCTCCGGTGAAAGCGCCGGCTTCATGACCAAACAACTCGGTTTCCAGCAGGCCCTCATTGAGAGCCGCGCAATTAATCGAGATGAAGGGTTGCTGCCACCGGGAGGAGAGATAATGCAGCCGGTGAGCAAACAGCTCTTTACCGGTGCCGCGTTCACCAATCAGCAGCACCGGACGCGGGATCTGCGCCAATCGTGATACCTGCTCCAGGACCTCCACAAACGCATTGGATTCACCGAGCAACCGTTCTTCTTGCATCATTTCACCTGGTTAATTTCACCAACTATTGGTTTATTTAATCATGGGCGTTGCCACGCCAAAAGCTTATTTTTATTTATTAAGATTATTAATCAATGAGTTATATGTATTTCCGCATCTGGCCTGATTATTGCTCTATTCGAAGTGGCAACTGTATCTGGCGAAATTAACACGCTACGCCAGGTGACATAGTGACACCGGATCTTGTAAGGAGACCACCATGGGTATTTTTTCTCGTTTGACCGATATTGTGAATGCCAACCTCAATAGCTTGCTGGACAAAGCCGAAGATCCGCCCAAGATGGTGCGATTGATCATTCAGGAGATGGAAGAGGGGCTGGTGCGCGAGCGCTCCAATCTGGCCCGTTACTTGGCCGACAAGAAGGAATTGCGGCGGCAACAGGAGCGCAATCAGCATCAACTGCAAGACTGGCAGAGCAAGGCGGAATTGGCTTTGCAAAAGGGCCGTGATGATCTGGCCCGTGCTGCCCTGATTGAAAAGGGCAAACAGCAGCAACTGGTCGATGCTTTGGGTCAGGAGTTCACCGCAGTTGAGGAGGGGATTGCCAAACTGACGGCGGAAATTGAGCTGCTGGAAGCCAAGCTGGAGGATGCGCGCGGACGTCAAAAAGCCATGTTGCTGCGTTCGGCAGCGGCTCAGAGTCGGCTGAACGTGCAGCAGCACGGACAGCGTGCGACACCACACTCCATCATGGAAAAATTTGATCGGATGGAGCGCAAGATCGAAGAAATGGAAAGTAAAGCCGATGTATATCATCCGAATCCCAGTTTGCAGCAACAATTTGCCGAACTGGAGGCCGACGATGCGATATCCCGTGAGTTGGCTGCCATGAAGGAGCGGTTACAAACCGCTGCCACCAAGGAGGAGTAAATGAGCGCCATCTGGATAGTTTTTGTGGTGCCCGCGATCCTGTTCATGATCTTCGTCGCTCCGATCTGGCTGGTGCTGCACTATCGTAGCAATCGCCAGTTGGGGAACGGCCTCAATGAGCAGGAGTTAGCCCGTCTGACGGCTCTGGTAGCCCAGGCTGAATTGTTGCAACAACGAGTGCATACCCTGGAGCGGCTGCTGGATGTTGATAATCCGCAGTGGCGTGGTGATGGGGAATCGCGAGGAGGTGGACATGAGTAAGAACCTGTACCGGGATCCGCAACGGGGCGCACTGGGGGGAGTCTGTGCAGGCTTGGCAGATTACCTGGGTGTCGAGATCTGGGTGGTGCGGCTGGTCACGGTGACGGCGCTGATCTTTGCATCCTTTTTGACGATGCTGCTCTATCTGGCAGCCTGGGCCATGTTGGATAAAAAGCCCAGAGTCGAGGGGGGAGCGAGCGCGAGTTATGGTGCGGCACAACTCAAACAGCACGGCTGGCAGCAAGGCTTAATGCCCCATCAGGCTCTGGATCGCACGGCCCAGCAGCTGGATGCGCTCGAGCGGCGCTTGCAGGCTATGGAGCGCTGCGTTACTTCCAAGGAATACCAACTCCGTCGTGATCTGCAGAGGCTGTAATGACCCTGTTTGACAAGTATCAGTGGCAACAATGGCAGGAAAAAGCGGAGACGCTGGTCAATCGTTCGCTGGATCGCCACCTGCGATTGGCGGTGACCGGGCTCTCCCGGAGCGGGAAGACTGCGTTTATCACCGCCTTGGTGCAACAGCTGGAACAGGCTGGTTTTTCTGCCCGCTTGCCCCATTGGCAGGTGCTGCAATCGGGGCGCCTGCTGGGGGCTCGTCGGGTGCCCCAGCGCCACCACCATATCCCGAGTTTTCCCTATGAGGCCGGGCTTACCTGCTTGTATGCCGATTTGCCGCTGTGGCCTGAGCCAACACGAGGCGTGAGCGAGATCCGGCTGGAATTACGCTTTGACAGTCATCACCCGCTGTTGCGCCATCTCAAGCGGGATGCCAGCTCGCTGTTTCTGGATATTGTCGATTACCCCGGTGAGTGGCTGCTGGATTTGCCGTTGCTGGAGATGAGCTATCAGCAGTGGAGCGAACAGATGCGACACCAGCTGGCAGATCCGCTCTTGGCCGCTGCCGCCAGCGAGTGGCTGGCATTGGGGGCTGGCTTGTCGCTGAGCGAGCCAGGTGATGACGGTGCCCTGCGGGCTCTGGCTGCCCGTTATACCGACTGGTTGCATCATTGTAAGTCCCAACTGGGTTTGTCGTTGATCCAGCCCGGTCGTTTCGTGTTGCCGGGACAGTATGCCGATGCCCCCATGTTGCAGTTCGTGCCTTGGGTCTGGGAGCCGCTAGCGGAAACCGCTATTCCAGGCTCCTTGCAGGCGATGCTCGAGGAGCGGTTTGCCTCCTACAAACAGCACCTGGTCCAGGGATTCTATCGCGATCATTTTGCCTCCTTCGATCGCCAGATCGTGTTGGTAGATTGTTTGCAGCCATTACAAGCCGGCGCCCGAGCATTTGCCGATCTGGAGCAGACATTGGCACTGTTGATGCGCAGTTTTCACTATGGTCAGAGCAGCTGGCTGCGACGGCTGTTTTCCCCCCGGATCGACAAGCTGCTGTTTGCCGCCAGTAAGGCCGATCATGTCACGCCGGATCAGCATGCCAATCTACAGAGTCTGCTGCGGGATTTGGTCCAGCGCGCGTATGGCGTGGCGCGATTTGAGGGCATCACCATCGAATGTTTACCCATCGCATCGGTTCGCTGTTGTGATTATCGGCAGGTAACGCATGAGGGACGGACTTTGACTGCATTGTCAGGCACCACCCTCGATGGTGAGCCGGTACACCTGTTTCCCGGTGAAGTCCCTGCCGCGCGTCCAGGTGGTGATTACTGGCGCGCGGAGATCCCGTTCGGGTTTATCGCGTTACGTCCTCCAAGCTTGCAGCCCGGAGTGGCGATGCCTCATTTGCGCCTGGATCAGGTTCTGGAGTTTTTGCTGGGAGATAAGATGCAATGAGTACGACCGAGGAACAACCGCGGCTACAGGGGCGTGTCGATCTCCCCTTGCCTGCGGAGGAGCCAGCCTTGCCGCATCAGGGAGCCATCCTGCTGTCGGAGTCGGAATTAGCGCACAGTCAACCGTACGAGGATCCACTCGCCAGTGCCACCGAGGACTTGGTGCCGCGGGCGTTACAGCGTCGTCGTTTCGGGGCTCTAGGCTGGGGATTGGCCGGGGTTGCCATGCTCAGCGTGGTCCAGTTGGGGAGTTTCGTCTGGCAATCATTTCAGGATTCCTGGCTGTGGGGCGGACTCTGGAGTGGCGCACTGGGACTGTTAGCGGTTGGCGGCGCCCGTCTGTTGTGGCGCGAGTGGCGCGAGCTGCATCTGCTTAAACGACGCCAGGATAGCCAGAGCCAGGCGCGGGTGTTGCTGCAATCGAATCAGCCGGATGGCGCTCGTGGTTTTTGCGAGGCTTTGGCTGTCCAAACCGGTGCCAAGCAATCGGCAGGATATGTCCGCTGGCAGGCGGAGTGTGAGTTGCATCATAGCAGTGCCGAACAGCTGCAACTCTATAGCCAACGAGTGCTTAGCGAGCAGGATCGGCAAGCCCGAGCTTGCATCTCGCGCTGGAGTGGGGAGGCTGCCGTGCTGGTTGCCATCAGTCCGTTGGCGAGCGTGGATATGTTGCTGATCCTCTGGCGCAGTCTGAAGATGATTGATGAAGTCGCTGCCTGCTATGGTATCCGTTTAGGTTATTCCAGTCGGATCCGACTGTTGCGCCAGATTGCTCGTCATATGCTCTATGCCGGAGCCGCCGAGCTGATCACCGATGTGGGTCTCGACTGGCTGGGGGCGGAGCTCTCGGCTCGTCTCTCCGCCCGGCTGGCGCAAGGCGTTGGTGCGGGTTTGTTAACCGCGCGTCTTGGGCTGCAGACCATGCAGGTTTGTCGTCCCATTCCTTTCAGTGCTGACGAAAAACCGCGTTTGGGTCAGATCCGTCGCGAATTATTGTCGCTGTTGGCGAACAAATTGGGTCGCGTTTTGACTGGGGCGGCGGTATCCGTCCCGACAGACGCAGCAGTAGGTGCTGATGTCGAGACCACAGGCGATTCCAGAATAAATTAGATCTCATATGAAGCCGAATTGATCCACTGTAGTGTAACAACTCACCACACTCTCAAGCCCCTTATGCGGGTGCCAGGATACAGGCACCACGCGGGTACATGACGGAGAACAAGGAACATGGGAATGAGCAGATCCACACGCATGATGATGGCAACTCACACTAGGGCTCTGATGGAGGGCTGGCGGCGACTTCTATGGCCGATGAGTGTTTTACTGTTGGCTCTCGGGTTGAGCGGTTGCGATGTCAATCGCATCCCTACGTTGGATGAACAGACCAAGGCGGCTTGGGCGCAGGTCGAAAATCAGTATCAGCGTCGCGCCGATCTGATCCCCAATCTGGTCGCAACGGTCAAAGGATATGCCAGCCACGAGCGGGAGACGTTGCAAGCCGTTACCGAGGCGAGGGCCAAGGTAGGGAGTATGCGTCTGGATGCTGCCGCCTTGAGTGATCCGGCCCGGATGAAAGCTTTTGAACAGGCACAGGGACAGCTGAGCGGAGCGCTGCAGCGTTTGATGCTGGTTACGGAGAAGTATCCGGATCTGAAAGCAAATCAGAATTTCCTGAGTCTGCAGGCACAACTGGAGGGGACTGAAAACCGCATCAGCGTGGCGCGACGTGACTACATCGCGGCGGTGCAGGCCTTCAATACTGAGATCCGTACCTTCCCGGGTCTTATCTGGCATAAAGTTCTGTATAGCGAACTACCACCAAAAGAAAACTATGAAGCCACCAAGCCCGGTGCCGAGCAGGCTCCTGAGGTGAACTTTTGATGAAGGGGATGGGCAGACGTGTACCCTGGACGGCTTGCTGGCTCACCCTGTTGCTGCTGCTCTCCGTCACGGTGCGGGCCGAGGTTGCCTTTCCAGCATTGACCGGACGGGTGGTGGATCTGGCCGGGATCTTGACGGCGGATGAGCATGAGCAACTGGTTGCCCAGCTGACCGAGCATGAACGCCAGACCAGTAACCAGTTGGTGGTCGTCACTGTGCCGACCCTGGATGGTCTGAGCATCGAAGAGTATGGCTATCAGCTGGGGCGACATTGGGGCATAGGTACGCGAGAGCATAGCAATGGCGTGCTGTTGATCCTGGCTTTGCAGGAGCGCAAGGTGCGCATCGAGGTTGGTTATGGGCTGGAAGGGGCTTTGCCGGATGCGATAGCCGCCAATATTATCCAGACCCGCATACTGCCGCACTTTAAACAGGGGGATATGGCGGCGGGAGTCAGTGCCGGGGTGAGTGCCATTTTGCAGGCAGTCCAGGGCGAATATAAGCCGCAGAAGGTCAATCACAAGAGTGGTTACTCGAGTCTTATTTTCTGGTTCTTGCTGCTGGCGTTTGTCGGATTGACCTTTCTCAGCATGTTTGGTCCTCCTGGTTTGCGACAGGCACTTCGTGGCTGCTCCCATCGCAACGGCGGTTGGGGCGGCGGCTGGGGCAGTGGTGGCTCTGGGGGCAGTGGTTTCGGTGGTGGTGGGTTTAGCGGAGGTGGTGGCGGATTTGGCGGCGGCGGTGCCTCGGGTGATTGGTAACGGAGTGGGTCATGAGTTTAATGAATGATGTTTTTGCCAATGAGCTGGCTCAACAGATCCAGCTCATCGAGGAACAAACAGATGCCGAGATTGTCACGGTCCTGGCGCGGCAGAGTGATGACTATCTGTACATCCCGACGCTCTGGGCGGCGTTTATCGCCATGTTGACGCCATTAGTTGCCTATGAGTTGGGATTTTGGCTTGAGTGGCAGGATATCTTTATCTGGCAATGGGGGATCTGGTTCGTGGTATCGGTTGCCTGTCGCTGGATGCCGCTGAAAATGCTGCTTGTGCCTCGCCATGTTCGTCGGCGCCGAGCAAGCTTGATGGCGCGTCAGCAATTTTTGGCTCAGGGGCTGCACCATACCCGGGATCGACTAGGGGTGCTAATTTTTGTCTCTGAAGCCGAACGTTATGTGGAAATTCTGGTGGATCAGGGAGTTGCAGCACGGGTTGATGATGGCGAGTGGCAACAGATCATCAACGATTTCGTGCAGCAGCTCAAATCGGGTCAAATTGAAGTGGGTTTTAGGCAATGCGTAGCGCAAGTGGGGACCCGGTTAATCACCCTGTTTCCAGCCAATGTCCCCCAACAGCAGTTGTCGAATCGTCTGGTGCGGCTCAATTAACGGCGAGTTTGATTACCCTGCACAGCAGGTGGCGAGCGTACAGCTTTGCACCTTGCATCTGGCGCTTTAGCTTGGGCATCCCCGAGCCCTGTTTTAGTTGAGAGATGAGATGTTTGATACCCCACAAAGTGATGTGCGCATCATTGGTCATCGTGGCGCCGCTGCCGTCGCGCCGGAAAACACCCTCGCATCCTTCCGTGCCGCCGCGGCTTTGGGGGTCCGCTGGGTCGAGATGGATGTCTCTGTGCTGGCGGATGGCGCCCCCGTCATTTTTCATGATGAAGCGCTGGAGCGGTGCAGTAATGGCCGAGGGCTGCTCGCCGAAGTTGACTTAGCCTATGTACGGCAGTTGGATGCCGGTTGTTGGTTTGCACCACAATTTTCCGGAGAGCGGATCCCGACCCTGAGCGAAGCGTTGCAGGAAATCCAGCGTCTAGGCATGGGGCTGAATCTTGAAATCAAACATGATGGACCGGGTCTGGAGCGGTTGGTTGCTACCGTGTTGAGCACATTGGCGCTCGAGTGGCGCGACAGTGACAAACTTCTGTTGTCCAGCTTCAATCATCAGGCGTTACGCCTGTGCCGGAATCAGGCACCTCATCTGCGTCGCGGGCAATTATATGAAGTGGTTCCTGCCAACTGGCAGCAAGAGTTGCAGGAGATCGATGCATATAGCTTGCACTGTGACTACCAGGCACTCGATTCCATGTTGGCTCGGAGTATCAAAGCAGCGGGTTATCGGTTGCTCTGCTATACGGTCAATGACCCGCAAGCCGTGGCCCGGCATTGGGGCTGGGGAATGGATGCCATATTCACCGATGATCCGGCTCGTTTTTTAGGGAATGAGTGATGTCTCAAGTCGTTACATTGCTCACAATCAGCAGGCTCCCGAGCATTGCAATGAAATAATATGCACTACGCTGATGATAGGTCAGGATAGAGAACATGCGATGCCGCGTGGTCTCAGGGTGTGGTAGCGGATTGCGGTTTCCGACGGGTAATTTGGCGGCGGCGTCGCCTCAAGGGGAATGGGCTCATGAGTGATGATCTGCTCTTTATCGACGATGAACCGGCTCAAGAGACGGTGCGTAGCCTAGCGCAGTGGCAGGTTATGATCGTGGACGACGAACCAGCGGTGCATGAGGTAACTCGGCTTGTTATGTCGGGATTTACCTTTGATGGTAAAGGACTGGAGTTTATCCATTGCTATAGTGCCGGGGAGGCCGTCGATATTCTGAGTGAACGCAACGATATCGCCCTCATCCTGCTGGATGTGGTGATGGAGACCGATAGTGCCGGATTGGATCTGGCCCGCTATATCCGCGAAGATCTGAAAAATTTGAATGTACGAATCGTGCTGCGTACCGGACAGCCTGGGCAAGCGCCGGAAGAGCATGTGATCAAAACCTATGACATCAACGATTACAAAGAGAAGACCGACCTGACCCATGGCAAGCTGATGACGGTATTTTATGCCTCCTTGCGAGCCTATCGGGACATCATGCGTCTGGAGCGCGCCCGACTGGGCTTACGCCGGGCCATTGATGCCATCACCGAAGTTTATGATTCTCACAACTTACGACGTTTTGCTTCTGCGGTGCTTGAACAGGTCAACTATCTGTTGAACCTGGATGGGGATGGTCTCTGCGCCAGTCGAGTTTCAGCCTATGCCGCGTCTTCCGAAGATGGTCGACTCAAGGTGCTCGCCGCCACGGAAGCCTATTCCGGCCTGCAGATTGATGAGGATGTCGAGCAGCTCCCCCCTGATGTGCAGGAAGCATTTCACAATGCGTTGCGAGATCGCCGCAGCCAGTTCGGTGCTCATTATTTTACCTGCTATTACCACAGCAAGGCCGGCTCCGAGACCGTGGTCTACATGTCGTTTGCGGATGTAATCAGCGCCGATGCTCGCGAATTGCTCGAGATCTTTACGGCCAACGTTGCCATCACCTACGAGAGTCTGCTGCTGCGAGAGGAGATTGAGGAGACTCAGCGCTCGACTATTTTCATTCTCGGTGAGGCGGTAGAAAAACGCTCCAAAGAGACAGGCGCCCATGTCAAACGGGTGGGTGAAATTTCGGCATTACTGGGCCAGCTCTCGGGTATGAATCTCCGTGATGTCGAGTTCTTGCGGCAGGCAGCTCCGTTGCACGACGTCGGTAAGATCGGTATTCCGGATCGGGTATTGAACAAGCCTGGCAAGCTGGATCCGGATGAGTGGGCGATTATGCAGACTCATGCCCTGATTGGCTTTGAAGTTCTCAGCAAGTCGGATAAGCGAGTACTGCAGCTGGGTGCGACTATAGCCCACGAACACCATGAAAGCTGGAATGGTGAGGGGTATCCTCGGGGCTTGAAGGGGACCGATATTCATATCTCCGGGCGAATTGTGGCGATTGCGGATGTGCTGGATGCTTTGGTCAGCCCGCGCTGTTACAAGATTGCCTGGCAATTCAGTGATGCCGTGGATTATATCCGGCAGGGAGCTGGTAGGCATTTCGACCCGGAACTGGTCGCATTATTTTTAGCTAATTTACCCGCGATTGAAGAGATTTACCGCAAGTACCCGGATTAAAAGGCGATGGCCTGCAGAAAGAAGTAAGGCTGCCATGGGCAGCCTTACTGACGTCGGATGATGTGAATGGATTAGGACTCGATACCCTGGCTGCGCAGGTAATCTTCGTAGTTGCCACCAAAGTCGATAATCTTCTCGGGGGTGATTTCCAGCACCCGAGTGGCCAGGGAGCTGACGAATTCACGGTCATGAGAAACAAAAATCAGGGTACCCTGATACATCTCCAACGCCATGTTCAAGGATTCGATGGATTCCATGTCCAGGTGGTTGGTCGGTTCATCCATCACCAGAATATTGGTGCGTTGCAGCATCAGCTTACCGAATAGCATCCGCCCTTTCTCACCGCCGGAGAGAACCTTCACCGATTTTTTGATGTCATCCTGACTGAACAGCAGACGTCCTAGAACGCTGCGAACCGCCTGTTCGTCATCACTTTCATGTTTCCAGTCCGCCATCCAGTCAAAGACGGTCTTATCGGTCTCGAAGTCGGAGGCATGGTCCTGAGCGTAATAACCAATTTTGGCATTTTCCGACCACTTGATGCTGCCCGCATCTGGGGGCAACTCGCCCACCAGCGTCTTGATCAGTGTGGATTTACCAATCCCGTTGGCGCCGAGGATGGCAATCTTTTCACCGACCTCCACCATCAAACGGAAATCTTTGAACAGCGGCCCCTTGTCGTAGCCCTTGGCCAAGTTTTCGATTTCGAGAATATTGCGATACAGCTTCTTCTCTTGCTCGAAACGGATGAAAGGGTTCTGGCGACTGGAGGCCTTGACCTCTTCAATCTTGATTTTTTCAATCTGTTTAGCTCGCGAAGTCGCCTGACGAGACTTGGAGGCGTTGGCACTGAAGCGACTGACAAAGGATTGCAAGTCGGCAATCTGGGCTTTCTTCTTGGCATTGTCAGAGAGCAGACGTTCGCGTGCCTGGGTGGCCGCGGTCATGTACTCATCATAGTTGCCCGGGTAGACACGCAACTCGCCGTAATCCAGGTCAGCCATATGGGTGCAGACCATATTCAGAAAATGGCGATCATGCGAGATGATAATCATGGTGCTGTTGCGTTCGTTCAGCACTTGCTCAAGCCAGCGGATGGTATTGATATCCAGGTTGTTGGTCGGCTCGTCCAGCAACAGGATGTCCGGGTTGGAGAACAGCGCCTGTGCCAGCAACACCCGCAACTTCCAGCCTGGAGCCACTTCACTCATCGGGCCCATGTGCTGTTCCACCGGAATGCCAACCCCCAGCAGCAGTTCACCGGCTCGGGATTCGGCGGTATAGCCATCGTATTCGGCTACTTTGCCTTCCAGCTCGGCGGCACGCATATAATCATCGTCGCTGGCTTCCATATTGGCGTAAATGGCGTCACGTTCTGCGATAGCGGCCCATAACTCGTTATGGCCCATCATCACCACGTCAATCACACGCATCTCTTCATAGGCGAATTGATCCTGCTTCAACTTACCGAGGCGCTCATTCGGGTCAAGGTACACGTTGCCCGCGCTCGGCTCCAAGTCACCACCGAGGATCTTCATAAAGGTCGATTTGCCACAACCGTTGGCACCGATAAGGCCATAGCGATTGCCATCGCCAAACTTGACGGAAATGTTTTCGAACAGCGGCTTGCTGCCGAATTGCATGGTGATGTTGTTGGTAGAAAGCAAGATTTAGCTCCAGCCGGTGAGGGCGAGTGGTGGCCATTAGGGCTCCGCACGCGCGAACCTAGGCCAATTAATGAAAACAGGCGCCATAGTAGCGATCTTGCTCACAAAGTTCAAAGCCGGGAAGGAAAACTGGTGGTTGCATCAAGGACCCGGAACTCATTTGGGCGGCTTTTGCGGCACTTTTATCTGGATCCGCTAGATTTTTACCAATGTCCTTAGCAAGAGAGCAAATCGATGCGCGAGTTTCTTTCCCGCTTCAAACTCACCAATCTGTTGTTGGTGATCGCCATGTGTCCGGTGGTGTACGCACTACTCGTCGGAGGGTACTTGATTTCTGGTTTGCAGCAATCTGTCGATCAGGATCAACAGACACTTCGCCTGATGGATGTGATTCGCGCTTTGGATCGGGTGGTGGATGCCAATGCGGCAGAGCGCGGGATCAGCATGGGCTATCTTGCCAGCAAGGGGGGGCGTTTTGTCGATGAGCTCCGACAAGCTCGTCTGCTGAGTGATGAGACTCTTCAACAGTTGAGGCGACAACTAGCCGATGTGGAGCAGTTAACCGTATTAACACGGATCCCCGCATCCTTTGAGTTGCGAGCGGCGATCCGGGGCCAAGTGGATCAGCTCGACTCCGAAGGGGTCTTTGCAGCGTATAGTCAGCTCAATGGCGGTTCGCTGGATGGATTGCGGGTTTTAATCAACCGGATCCCGGTTGAAACCGTTCGTGAACAAGCTCAGGGATTACTGGATTTGTTGTCACTCAAGGAGAATACCGCGCAACTCAGGGGGCTGGTGAATGGCATGCTCAGCGCCAATCGCGCTACCCCAGATGTCTTGTTCAAGTTGCTCGCCCTGAACACGGAGGATCGACGTCTGATGGCTCAGCTGGAACTGACGGCATCACCAGACTTGCAGGTTGCGGTGCAACAATGGCGGCAGGGGGCTGAAGGACTTGCCGTCAAAACCATGCTGGATCAGGTTCGGCAGCAGGGGGCTGGCCCCTATTCCGGTTTACAAGCTGGCTCCTGGTTTAACGCGGTCACCGCTCACATCCAGCAGTTGAGCCAGCTTTCAGCGACCCAGTTGCAATCCATGATGACCTATACCCGACAGCGGGTGCAGACCAACCAGTCCGCGGTCTGGATCGCCGGTTTCCTGGCTGTCAGTTCAACCATTCTGCTGATTGGCATGAGTTGTCTGCTGATCCGGATCACCAGCCAGCGGGTTCGAGGCATCGAACAAACGCTGACGGTGATCGCCGAGCACCAGGATTTGACCCTGCGTATTCGCGACTCTGGCCAGGATGAATTGGCCCACATCAGTACTGCGGTCGATAACTTATTGCAGCAGATGGTCCGCTTGCTTGGGGAAATCCATGCTCATTCAGTGGAGGCGCAAGCCGTTGCCAAGGCGGTTGATCAGTTGAGCGGACAGGGGCAGCAGCAAGCGGCCATGACCCATCAACATGCCGATCAAATCGCTGCTGCTGTAACCCAGATGGCACAGTCCAGCGTCGAGGTTGCCCGGCACACCCAGCAGGCAGCTGCTGATACTCAGGCCGTACGTGACCTGGGGGCTGAAAATCGGGATATCAGCCGTCATGCCAATCAACTCATCACCACTTTGAGCCATGAAATCAAGTTGACCCATGGTGAGGTCGAGCAGTTAGCGGCCCGTAGTCAGCAGATCGGCTCGATTCTGGATACCATCAGTGCCATTGCTGAACAAACGAACCTGTTGGCGCTCAATGCGGCCATTGAGGCCGCGCGTGCGGGTGATCAAGGCCGAGGTTTTGCCGTAGTGGCCGATGAAGTCCGGCAATTGGCTAGCAAGAGTCAAGGCGCGACCGAAGAGATCCGGACTATGATTGCGGCGTTGCAACAGGGTGCTAAGCAAGCGCTGGAGAAAACGATCCGCAGTCATACCTGTACGGAGCAGACTGCGGAGGCGATTGGGCGTTCTGAGCATGCCATGGTGACCTTATTTAGTCATATTGACAGCATGAGTGGCGTCATTGGACAAATAGCCGAGTCGGTGGATGAACAAACCCGAGTCGCACAGATGCTAAATGAGCAGGTAGAGCAGGTTGCGCTCCTGGCCGATGGGACGCGGCAGGTGGTTATTGAAAGCCATCAACAGACGGTGTTGCTGGATCAAGCCGCCAGCTTGATCCATCAGGAGCTGGCGGCTTTTCGGCTACAGTCATAGAGGGTCGTTGCTAGGTTCGAGGTGACAGTATCTGCTGGCACCGACCTGGCAGGATCGGCAGTGGCTTGGGTTTTGAGCTGCTGCTCACTTCCGTAGGGCCGCTGAACCAGCTCTGCAACTCGGCATCACAACCGTCACCTGGCGGGATTGGTTTTTGCGCCTGGCAGTCCCGGGCACCCCGAGGACACTGCAAGCGGACATGCAGATGAGCCCGATGGCCGAACCAGGGGCGGATCCGGTGGAGCCAGCTGCGATCCCCCGTCGTTTGTGTACACAGTGCCTGCTTGATTGCTGGATGCACAAAAATACGCTCCACCCGAGAGTCGGATGCGGCTAATCGAAGCAAGGTTTGTTGCTGCGTGCTGAAGGCGCGACTCACATGCCGGTTATCTGCTCGGACCATATCTAGAGGGGTTGGATTGGCTAACTGTTGCCGAGACAATGGGGGGGCGGCAAACCGGAACCAGATATCCACATCCAGACCATTCTGGTGGCTGCGATGACCTGAGCTAAAAGGTCCGCCTCGCACCATGGCCATGTCGCCAATTAATAGCGGTGGCAGTCCTTGGGATTGGCTGCGCGTGACTAGATCATGCAAGTAATCCACCAGCGCCGGATGACCGAAATAACGCCGCTGAGCTGGACGCAACAGCTGATAGCCCTGGCCGTGCAAAGCCATCTGCTGGCTACCTTGTAAACATCCGGCACTGTAAGAGCCTATGGGTTCTGGATGCCCGGGGGCCGGAGTTGTCAGTAAAGGCCAGGGATTACCCAAGGCCAGTGCCAAGAAGAGATGTACCACTCGATAGTTCCTTGGATACGCAGGCTAAGCATGGTGCTATTCGAGCCTGAATTGAGTGGTTGTGCAAGTGATTGCTGCCATGACGTTGTGATTAACCATAACGCTCCACTGGCAGCGTTATGGTCGTCAGCATCATTCGTGTTTCAACTAGCACATACCAGCAACAAGACGGCTCGAGCGCCAAGGGTATAGCTGGTGCCGACTTCCGGCAGTGGCCGCCCATGAGAGTTGATATCATCAGGTGCTGAGAGACTGGTATCGGTGATCCGTAACCAGGTCCCTTGTGGATTATGGGGTGGGGGAGGCAATTCCAGTGTCAATGGTTCCCAGAAAGCGTTGAAGAAGGCGTAGTAGTCCGCCTCGTGGCTGAGCGAATAGGCCGTAAGCCCGATGGAGCGCGAGTCGTCACCCCAGTCTGGAGCATAGGGTTTGACGCCGTGCCAGACGATGCGGGCGTTTTCCAGGGCATCCCCCAACGAAATCAAATCGGATGTTCCGCTCCCGCGCAAGGCGCGATAGCTCAGCAGCTCACGCACAAACCGGAACATCTCGTCACGCTCTGGGCTGGAGTCCCAATTCATCCAGCTGATGGCATTATCCTGGCAATAGGCATTGTTGTTACCCTGTTGGCTGCGTAGCCGCTCATCCCCCATCAACACCATAGGGGTGCCGACCGAGATCAGATTAATCGCCATCAGGTTCTTGGCCTGGCGCAGGCGCAGGGCCCGTAACTCGGGATCTTCCGTTGGACCTTCGACGCCATGATTCCAGCTGTAGTTGGCATCACTGCCGTCCCGATTATCCTCACCATTGGCCAGATTGTGTTTTTGGTTATAACTGACCAGATCCCACAACGTAAAACCATCATGGCAAGTGACAAAATTCAGGCTCTTGTGAGGATCGGCATAGGGTGCCTGATAGATATCCGGACTACCGGTCAGACGGCTGGCCAGGCGAGACACCATGCCTCGGTCGCCTTTGATAAAGCTGCGTACATCATCCCGGAAATGGCCATTCCATTCGCGCCAGCGTGCACCAGCCATGCGGCCGACTTGATACAAGCCACTGGCATCCCAGGCTTCGGCGAAGATCTTGGTCTCTGCCAGGGTGTAATCGCTGTCGATGGCCAACAGAGTGGGCGGATCATTCAGCGGATGTCCGTTTTTGTCACGCGAGAGAATGGCTGCCAGATCGAAACGGAAACCGTCGATGTGCATCTCTTCTTTCCAAAAGCGCAAGCTGTCGGTGATCAGACGTTTGGTCATCGGATGGGAGGCATTCAGGGTATTACCGCAACCGGAGTAGTTGGTATTGAAGCGACGGCTCTCATCAAGGATATAAAACGCCGAGTTATCGAGGCCTCGGAAGCAAAAGGTCGGACCCTCATCATCGCCTTCGGCGGTGTGGTTATAGACCACATCCAGGATGACTTCGATATTGGCCTTGTGCAGCGCTTTGACCATGTCGCGAAACTCATCCAGCACGCCATTGTAACTGCTGTCACTGGCGTATTGGGCGTGGGGTGCAAAGAAGCCCATCGGGCTGTAGCCCCAATAATTGCTGTTGCCGGGACGTGCATCCTGAGGGTCGAACTGGAAGACTGGCAGCAATTCTATGGCCGTGATACCCAATTCTTGCAGGTAAGGGATCTTGTCAATGACGCCAGCATAGGTTCCGCGACGGACTTGAGGCAGTCCGGAGCTGGGATCCTTGGTAAAACCGGCGACATGCATCTCGTACACCACGGAGGCGGAGAGTGGATGCCGCGGCATTTTGTCTCCTTCCCAGTCATAGTTCGCCATGGAAATGACGGCACACTTGGCGCAGCCTTCCAGATTAGATCCGGGCGCAGCTGCCTTTTGTCGATCGTAGTTGTCAGGCAGGACGATGCGCTTGGCATAGGGATCGAGCAATACTTTCTCAGGCTCCCAGCGGTTACCCGGCATATTCAATAACAGGCACGGGATACGCCAGCCATACAGTTGTCCTGGCAGGACTCCTGTCACATGCACATGCCAGTAATAACCAGAACGGTGAGTCGGTGCTTTGAGACGGATGACTTCCGGGTCTGTGTCCAGCTCAGAGCGAAACAGCAGCAGCTCCATCTCTTTGGCAAAACGCCCCCAGATGGCGAAATTGACCCCGTCGTGTTCGACGGTGGCGCCGAGTTCTCGGCAGTGGCCAGCGGTTATCACCTTGGTCATTTTCATGGTAAGCATCCTGTCAACTGTCCTTTCATGCAGATATCAATGGTACTGCATATGCGTCGGGGCGGAAGGGGTGGCACCTGAAAAAGTGTATTGAAAAGGTTATCTTCTGGTTCCTGGCCGCTGTTGGGGGACTCTTATGTCTACATTCTGTCTATTTTTTGTGCTGCACGGATCACGAAAATGGATTGAGTCCTTATAAAACCGGAACTTATAGCAGCGTAATCACTCTAATTTTTTCGATGTTATCGCGCCGCGGATTGACTAGTGATCCGCTATGCCATGAGGGATGAGCCGATCTTTGCCCCGAGCGGCATACCCACTCGACAGGCTGATATTCCGCCGAATTCGCAATGAAAATAGAGTGACAAGGAGTGCTAAACCATGCTCAAAGAGCTGCTGATCGTCGGTTGTTGTTGGCTCCCAATGTCAGGGGCGGGGCTTGCAAACGAGGTTCACGCGAGATCCAGTGATGTGGTATCCCCCTCGATCTATGGCGAGTGGAAGCTGGTAGGCGCATCGGTGGCTGTCCCGGTAAACTGTCGACGGACCCTGATGCGGATCTCCCCGGATGGCTATGTCAGTGAACAGAGCCAATCTGCTCACGGTGAGCTATTTTCTTTTCGTGCCCAAGCTCGTATCAAACAACAGGGCAGTCGATTTTTGTTGACGCTCAGTTCGCCACACCACAATGGCAAGCCGGATTGTCTGGGCAATCCGGCCCGTTATATCAGTAACAATTTTTTGAACTCGGTCCATCTGCAACTCAATGGTAACCGGCTGTACCACTATCTGGGGAGTGATCAACAGGCGGGTTATCTGCGCTATGAGCGCGTGCCATTGGTTGAGCGTCGGTAGCCCAGAATCCGAGATCGCTAACCGGACAATTTCCAGTCAAAGGCCGTCGCGGCGGGCCTATGGTCATGGCTCTTGCGAGGCGAGTGTGATTGCCACAGGGGCAAGAAGAGCAACTCCATCTGTCGGGCGCGCGCCAAATCAAAGAGTCCTTTTGCAGTTGCTGCTTCGGCACTGATATTGCCTTGTAGAACATCGACAAAATGGTGCGCAACTTGATGATTGGCGCGGATCCAGGGATTGACCTCGGCGGGTTCCCCATCCGTGATCGCCACCCCGTCCGCCAGCAACGGCTCGAACCACCAGCCGCGCTCGGGACGAAAACCACCGCGCAGTTGGTAAGCGTTCTGGCTGCCGATCAGGGTCATATCAAAGTGCAGCCCGGGCATGGGCCAATCACAGAGCAGAATATCCAGCAGGGCTCCCTGACAGGTGAACTGTACGGTCATGTTATTGCCCTGACCAGCAATCACCCCTTGGTACTCGAAATCATCGAACAGGGTATAGAGCAGAGAGAACGGATGCACCACATCTTCGACGAACCATTCAACCGGGCTCTTGGGGTAGGGCAGGTTCACGCCGACAACGAGACAGATGCGGCGGAGCTCTCCCAGATCACCGGCCTGGATCCGGGCTTTGAGAGCCTGCGCAGTTTGCAAAAAGGGGAATGGATAACTGACATAGATGCGGGACGAGGCTAGCGATGAGAAGGCGGCCTGATTATCAGGGGTTATGCCGAGGGGCTTTTCACAGAGGATGGCCCGATCCTGAAACGCTTGCAGATAACCCAAATGACTCGCCGTCGGGGTCGCGATGGCGATCACATCGCAGTCGCCCAAGGTATCAAGATCTGTACCGAAGCGCGGGATCTGCTCCTCGTGCGCGATGCGTGCCACCAGAGCCGCATCGTGGGCCATCAGGGCATCGACCTGACACCCGGCTTGTCGTAGGCCGGCGACGTGGACGCGGCCCCAGTTGCTGCCGATCACTCCGGCAGTGAGCATGGTTTTGTTCTGGTTCATTTTTAATCCCGTGAATCCTGATGGGGGCGAGTCTGGTTGCTCGTCCCTGTTGTTATGATGTGGTTCCGAGCCTTGCGACAGCGCGGCTCGGTCTTGAAACGGTAAACAGACCACCTATGTGGTTGCTGTGGATTTGTTCGAGGCCACATTAAGACAGAGCGACCGATTATGCAATTTTCTGCTGTTATCCGTGTTGGAACCTCGGCACGCGGTGTTCAGCGTGCCTTGACTGGGCGACTGAAATGAAGGATGAAACGGGCGCCCCCCAGTTCGCTCTGCTCGATGGACATTTGACCGCCATAGGCCTGGAGTATGTCCGTGGCGACAGCGAGACCTATACCTTGCCCTGGTTTCAGCGTGTCAATGCGTACACCTCGTTGCAAAATCTGCTCCCGCCGATTCACTGCGACTCCCGGACCATCATCGGCGACATCCAGTACTAGCTGTTGCTGATCGTGGTAGAGTCGAACTTCCACATATTCCAGACAATACTTGCAGGCGTTTTCGATGATATTTCCCGCTATTTCCATGAAGTCATTGCGATCGCCGTAGAAAACCAATCCGCTGTCGCAGTTGAGAGTCAGCACCACGCCCTTGCGGTCGTAGACTTTTCGCAGTGCATCACACAGCGGTCTGATCAGTGATTCGACATCATGTCGTTGCTGGAATAATCCTGGCTCGGGTCCTGTGGCGGCCCGTCGCAGATAATAGCCAATCTGTTGTGAGATACGGCTGATCTGCTCTTGCACGAGGGGCTCTTGTGCCGACATCTGCTCTGGTTTTTCGCGCAGGGAATGAAATGTTGACTGCAGGACTGCTAAAGGGGTTTTGATGCTGTGAGCCAGATCGCCGAGGGAATGGCGGTAGCGCTCGAGTTGCTGACGTTGTTGCTGCAACAACAAATTCAGGTTCTTGACCAGATCATCGAGTTCCCGTGGTGGTACAAACTCGAGCTGTTGCTGGGTACCCCGTTCCAGTTGCCGTACGGCAATCGCCAGTTTATCGATGGGCCGCAGACTCCATTTGGCGGCAAACCAGACAATTGGCAGCAAGATCAGTAGATTCACCAGCGTGACGGTCTGAAAGGCATGCCATAGGTAGGAGTTGTCTTCGCGCTCCTCCGGTACGGTATCGATCATGGCAACCCGCAAAGCAGGTCGTTCTGCGGTGGCCGGATAATGTTGTATTCGGACAGAATAGCTGTAATCGCCGAATTGCTGGAGTAAGCCTTCTTCTTCGATGGGCAGGGGGTTACCCTTGCGATCGTGGGAGCCGGGTAAGAGTTGTGGATGTTCAATCTCGTACAAGCCTGCCTGTCTGATCCATTGTTCCGTCAGGTAGCGCCGAAATTCAGGTAGGTCCCGAGACTGCCAGATGAGCTGATTGTTGGCATCGAATACCCAGGTGGCATATAACCGTTTACGCAAGGCATTTCCCGGACTGAGCAAACGGAGCTGGCCATCCCGGATCTGAACCAGTGTCATGAAGGCATCAATATCGCGCTCCATCCATTGGTTGGTATAACGCAGCTGCATCATATTCTGGCCGACGACTGCCAGCACCGCGTACAGCATGGAGATGAGCAGCAATCCTGCCGCGGTGCCAGCGATAAAGCGTAGGCGTAACGAACCGTGTAGGGCCTTCATGTCGGCATGTCAAAGCGATACCCCTGACCACGCACGGTCTGGATCGCATCCGGTTGATTCTCCAGTTGCATCTTGCGCCGCAATCGTCCCATCAACACATCAATGGTATGAGTCTCGCGTAGCTCTGCATCGGCATACAGCTGGAACATCAAGGTATCTTTACTGATTACTTCGCCTGAGCGTCGCATCAGGAACTCCAGGATCTGGTATTCAAAGGCGGTTAACTTGACAACCTCATCATTAATTTTAAGCTCCTTGCGGCTTAAATCCAGCAGGTAGGGTGGTGCCTGGATGAGCGAAGAGGCCAGACCGCTGGCGCGACGAACCAGCGCATTGATCCGCGCTACCACCTCTTCGAGTTGAAACGGTTTGGTCACGTAATCATCGGCCCCGGCCTCCAGCCCTTTGACCTTATCTTCCCATGCTTCGCGTGCGGTGAGGATCAGGATGGGAAAGGCGATGCCATGCTGGCGCCAGCGGGTGATAAGACTCAAACCGTCCTCATCTGGCAATCCCAAATCGATGATGGCCAGGTCTAGTTCATGTTCCTGACAGTAGTAGTCAGCCTCCCGGGCATCGCTGGCGCTGTCAACCAGATGTCCTAGTTCCTGAAGTTGGACGCCCAGATGATGGCGTAATAACAGATTGTCTTCGACGAGCAAAATCCGCATTGGTAATACCTCGAGTGATGGCCAGGAGTGGGATCAGGCATATCGGAGCCTGATGGATGACGGTCATCTAAGGGTGCTGGAGTGCCGGCTGACCGTTCCGCGACTGTGTCCAGTCTAACGAATTCTTATTGAACTTTAGATAAACCAGCTACCATTTTACCGATATATCAGTCGGATAGCGGAACATCATTATCCCTTCTCCCATTTGGGGCCTATGGGTTAGTATGAGCCTGTTAGCAGTATGTTATTCCATGAATCGGAGCCTTATATGTTAAAAGAATTCAAAGACTTTGCGATGCGCGGCAATGTAGTGGACATGGCGGTGGGGATCGTGATCGGTGGTGCGTTCGGAACCATCGTCAAGAGCCTGGTCGATGATGTATTGATGCCTCCGATCGGCTTGTTGCTGGGCGGAGTCGATTTTTCCGATTTTTTCCTGGTGATGAAAGAAGGCGCCAAGGCTGCCGCGCCTTACCACACCTTGGCCGATGCCAAGGCCGCTGGTGCTGTCACCATGAATCTGGGACTGTTTGTTAACTCGGTCATCAGTTTTGCCATCGTCGCATTCGCACTGTTTATGGTGGTCAAAGCGATGAACAAGCTGCGGATGGAGAAGGCGGCCGAACCGGCGGCACCCACCAGCAAAAACTGCCCGCATTGCTGCACGGACATTCCTATTCAGGCCAAGCGTTGTCCCCATTGCACCTCTGATTTGGGCTGAACTGCCTCAGAGGTCTGCGCACCCGGCGGCTCGGATATCTGGGCCTCCGGATACGATCCCGTTCTTCGTTCGGAGTGAAACCATGGCATTGATGGGACGGTTGCTTTTGGCGTTATTCGTGTTATCGGGCTGTAGTGACAAACAACCCAGTGGTGAGATAACCAATGGGCCGGAACAAATTGCCGAAACTTTTTACCGCGCGTTGCGGGCGAACCCGCTGGTTGACTTACCAGCGCCAGAGCAGTACCGGGTGTTTCGTCCCCTGTTACAGCAGAGTCTATTGCGTCGGCTGGAGCAGGCTTATGTCGTGGATCGGCAAATCCATGCTAACGAGCCGCAACCGACACCACCGCTTTCGGAAGGCAGTCTGTTTACTTCACTGTTTGAGGGGGTCACAGATTTTGAACTGATTGGCTGTCAGACCAAAAAATTAACCAGCCGATGTCAGTTCAATTTGATCTATGACAATCAGGGCAAGACGGTGGAGTGGCAGGATGGGCTCCGTTTGCGCCAAGGCCGCCTCGGCTGGCAAGTCGAGGATGTGGTCTACGGTGGCGACTGGGACTTTGCGCCCAAAGGAACCCTGACCTCACGGCTGGATACCATTATCCGTATGGCGCCAGCACCCATAGATAAACTTGAAAAATAACAACAAGTTAAAATTTCTATTCCTGAAAAAAGGCGTGAGGCAGGAGTGGTTACGAGGTCATAGGGCCTCGGTAATTGGAGAAAATAGACTCATGCATCATTCAACCGTACTGGCCGCATTATTGGCTTCGACACTGTTCCTTCCGACCGCAAATGCCAGCGAAGCGGCCCATTGGGGCTATGAGGGGGACGTCGCACCGGCTAACTGGGGCCATCTGAGTGCCGAATATGCGACCTGTAACACGGGTAAAAACCAGGCTCCCATCAATATTCAACACGCGGTCAAGACTCAACTTCCGGCCATTCCCTTTGCTTATCAAGCTGGCGGTCAGCAGATCATCAACAATGGGCATACGATCCAGGTGACTTATGCCGCTGGTAGTCAACTGAGTGTTGATGGCGTGCCATTCATGCTCAAACAGTTCCATTTTCATGCGCCCAGTGAGAACCTGATCCAGGGCAAGCAATTTCCGCTGGAAGTGCATCTGGTGCACAGCGATCCGGATGGTAACCTGGCGGTTGTCGGTTTGATGTTTGAACAGGGCGCGGCCAATCCGTTGCTGGCGACCCTGTGGCAACAACTGCCGCAAAAGGCCGGTGACACACTGACGCTGAGCCAATCAGTTAACGTCGCCGATCTGTTGCCCAAAGATCACAGCTACTACCGTTTTGCGGGCTCCCTGACCACGCCGCCCTGCAGTGAAGGGGTTCGCTGGTTGGTGTTGAAGCAACCGATGACGGCATCCAAGGCACAGATTGAGCAATTTTCCCAATTGATGGGGCATCCGAATAATCGCCCGGTGCAGCCAGTCGGTGCGCGTCTGATCGCGGAATAATCCTCCTGTTCCGGAAAACGATCTGGGGACAGGTCGTTTTCCGACGGAGTAAGATGACGGATGGTTGCTCTCGGGTACCCTCGTACACAAGGGCACCCGTCGTGCAATCCGTCTGATCGCCCGGGCCGAGCCTCGTACTGTCACCATTGATGGCAGCTCGGGCTCTGCAGTCAAAATAACGACTCTGGCTCTTGCTACCGAGTCAAGATCACGAGGTGATTACCCCTAGGAGGCGCAGATTGATGAGCGGCAGCTTATGCTCGTGAATACTTGTATTCAGGGAGTCCTGGATACCGATTTCTATAAATTGACGATGCAACAAGCCTACTTGCATCAAGCCCCCCGTGTTGAAGCCGAATGGGAATTTCACTGCCGTAGTGATGAGGATCTGACTCCCTATCTGGATCTGTTGCGGGAAGAGCTGGATGGTATGCAACGTCTGACGGTGACCTTGCCGCAACTACGGGCGCTGTCGCGACAGGCACCGTATCTGCAGACCGATTACCTGGATTTTCTCTACCATTTCCGCTTCGACCCGGGTTTGCTGCACCTCGGCATTGACAAGGGAGGGCTCAGCATCAGTGCACGTGGTTTGCAGACCGACATTTCCCTGTTTGAGATCCCGGTGCTTGCCACCTTGAGCGAATTACGCAACAGCGTGCGTTATCCCGAGGTGACGCCAGAACAGATCGAGCGTAGTACACTCAGCAAAATTGCCGAATTACACCGGCTTGGAGATAGTGTCGATCTGGCGGCATTTCGTTTCAGTGACTTCGGTACCCGGCGTCGCTTCAGCTTTGCTGCTCAGCAACAGGTGTTGGGTTTGCTGAAACAGCATCTACCCGAGCAGTTGGCGGGAACTAGTAATCCGTTGCTGGCCCAGCACTTTGAGTTACCTGTGGTGGGCACCATGGCCCATGAGTGGCTACAGACCCATCAGGGCTTGAATTATCCGCTGGCGAGCAGCCAAAAAGTCGCGCTTGAGAACTGGTTACGGGAATATCATGGTCAGCTGGGTATCGCGTTGACCGACGTGATTGGTATCGATGCTTTCTGTCGAGATCTGGATTTTCAACTGGCAAGCCAATACAGTGGCTTCCGCCAGGACAGTGGGGACCCCATTCTGTGGGGGGAGAAGTTGCTGGCTCGATTGGAAGAGCTGAAGATCGATCCGGCCGACAAGACATTGGTCTTTTCCGATGGCTTGGACTTTTCTCGGGCCGTGGCCCTGTATCGTCACTTTTTGGGGCGGGTCAAGACTAGCTTTGGGATCGGAACCTGGCTGATGGCGGATTTCGGGGTGAATCAACCCTTGAATATGGTGATGAAGCTAGTGCGGGTCGGACGTCAGTCCGTGGCCAAAATATCGGATAGTCCGGGCAAGACCCTGTGCCGGGATCGGGCTTATTTAAATTCATTGATGGAGGCATTCGCAGTGGAGGCGAGTGTTCGCCATCAGGTTCTCAGCCAAGTTATGTGAAATGGCATCTCGGATGCCGGAGTCATGGCTTGGTGTGATAGGAGCGGAAGTTTCATGCGTCAAACCCTGACTCTGGCTACGGCCTGTATCAATACCACACCGCTGGATCTGGATGGCAATCTGACGCTGATCCGCCAGGCGGTGCAGCAGGCCCAACTGGCGCAAGCCGATGTACTGTTGCTGCCGGAGCTATCCTTGAGCGGCTATGGCTGCGAAGACATGTTTTTTGTCGCCGACTGGCTGGAGTCCTTGCCGGCTGAGTTGATGGCGCTGGCCGGATCTTTACCGGAGCATCTGTTGGTGGCAGTCGGTTTTCCGCTGCACGTCGCCGGCGGCCAGGTGTTTAATGGCGTCGCGCTATTGTCCCAAGGCAAGTTGCATGGTGTGGTGTGCAAGCAACACCTGGCGCGCAGTGGTATCCATTACGAACCGCGCTGGTTCACACCCTGGCCCGCTGGTCTGGTCAGCACCATGACCCTGGCAGGCCAGACGGTTCCAGTGGGCGATCTGGTGTTTGATGTCAGTGGTGTGCGGATCGGCTTCGAGATCTGCGAAGACTCCTGGGTGGCCTCGCGCCCTGGTCGTAGTCTGTTCGAGCGTCGCGTCGATGTGATCCTCAACCCCTCTGCCAGCCATTTCGCGCTCGGCAAGCAACAACAACGCAGTCAGTTTGTTCGAGAAGGCTCGCGGGCCTACGGTGCTGTTTATGCCTATACCAACCTGCTGGGCTGCGAGGCTGGGCGCGCTGTTTATGATGGTGACGCCATGATTGCCAGTAATGGCGACTTAGTGCTGGTGGGCGAGCGTCTGAGCTTTGCGCCATGCAAGGTTTATAGCGCCACGGTCGACCTGCAGGTCAATCGCGCCCAGCGCCTGATCAGTAGCCAGTCTCTGGTGCCGGATTCGGCGACCGGTATTGCCGAGGTGGATTTTGTCTGGGCTCCCGAACCCTTTTGTCGTCCCTTGTCATTGGCTTGTAGCCTGCCAGCAGAGGATGAGCACGCCGAAGCTTGCCGTGCGGTGGCTCTGGGGCTGTGGGACTGGCAGCGCAAGACCTATACCGGTGGCTATGCCCTGAGCCTCTCCGGTGGCGCTGATTCCGCCCTGTGCGGGGCACTGGTCTACATGGCGCAAGTACAGGCCTATGCAACCTTGGGTGAAGAGGCCTATCGGACTGAACTAGCCAAAGGGCGGCTAAAACCGGCGGCGCGTGGTGACCAAGATCCCCTCTGCTGGTTGCGTGAACAGGTGATGCCGCTGGTATTGACCACCCTCTATCAAGGCTCTGAATACAGTGGTTCGGTCACCTATAACGCGGCGGCCGGTTTGGCTGCCGAACTGGGCGCCACCCACCATGCCTGGTCGATTGCCGAACTGGTGAGTGGTTATCTGGGGTTGGCTAACAGCCTGATGCCCGAGGATCCGCTCAATTGGCAGCGCGATGATTTGGCGCTACAGAATATCCAGGCTCGGGTGCGGGCACCGGGGATCTGGTTGCTGGCCAATCGGGGTAACAAGTTGCTGATCGCCACCTCGAATCTTTCCGAGGCTAGCGTCGGTTACTGCACCATGGATGGCGATACGTCCGGCGTTCTGTCGCCTATTGGTGGTATCAGCAAATCCAGAGTGTTGCAGATCAACCGTTATATTCTGGAGCAGGGGATCCCCCTGCAAGATAGTGCAGAGCTTGGGATCAAACGCCTGGCGTTGCCGGCGATGCAGGCAATTGTCCATCAGGCGCCAACGGCCGAGTTGCGGCCTGTCGAGCAGACGGATGAAGCGGATCTGATGCCATTTCCGGTACTGGATGCCATCCGGCGTCTGAGCCAGACTCAGCACCTGACGCCGAAGGGGGTGCTGCAGCAGTTGCTGCGGGGTGAGTTTGCTGCCCAGTACGAGATCAGCCAGTTGGTGGCCTGGATCCGCCGTTATTATGGTCTCTATTGCCGCAATCAGTGGAAGCGCGAGCGTATCGCCGTCAGCTTCCATATCGAGGCGGATAGTGCCGATCCCAAGACCTATCGCCGTTTCCCGGTGCTCTCCAGCCAGCTCACGCGCGAGTTAGCCCAGATGGATGCCTTTGCGGCTAGCTTGTAACCCCAAATCTGTCAATAAAACAGCCCCGCGAGGGGCTGTTATTGTTTCGGGGCGGAGATGACGGTAGTTGGTTGCTCTCAGGATTGTTCCGTCTTGGCCTGCAGCTCCTGATCCGTATCGATATAGCGTTGGGCAATGTCGATAAAGGTTTGTTCGATCTGGAAAAAGGCATCAACCACATCGGGATCGAAATGGCTGCCACGTCCCTGAGCGATGATTTCGGCGGCTTTGGCATGGGGCATCCCTTCTTTGTACACCCGACGGCTGATGAGCGCATCATAGACATCGGCCAAGGCCATCAAGCGTGCCGACAGCGGGATAGCTTCGCCAACTAACCCTTGGGGATAGCCGGAGCCATCCCATTTTTCGTGGTGGCCATACGCAATCTCCTTGGCCATCTGCAAAAACTCGACCGACATACCGAGGGATTGTTCGGCGTGTTCGATGGCTTGCAAGCCCAGCATCGGGTGACGTTTCATGACGGCAAACTCTTCGGGCTCATAACGACCGGGTTTGAGCAGGATCCGATCTGGAATGCCGACCTTGCCGATGTCATGAAGCGGGGCCGACTTGAACAGCATGGCGATGGTGTGATCATCGAGTCGGGCGGCAAAATGAGGGTGCTGCCGTAGCGCCTCGGCCAAGGCTTTCACGTAGTGCTGAGTGCGGCGGATATGGTTGCCGGTCTCGTTGTCTCGGGTCTCGGCCAGTGAGGCCATGGCCAGTATGGTGACATCCTGAATGGCTGATATTTCCCGGGTTCGCTTGCCGACTTCCAACTCCAGATAGTCACTCTTGCTGCGTAGAAAGTCGGCACTGGCTTTCAGGCTCAGGTGCGTCTTCACGCGGGCCATGACCACCGGGGGACTGATGGGTTTGGTGATGTAGTCGACGGCGCCCAGTTCCAGACCGAATTCCTCATCCTCGATACTGGCCTTGGCGGTCAGGAAGATGATAGGAATGTTCCGGGTCTGCGGATCCTGTTGCAATTGGCGACAGACCTCATAGCCATCCATCTCTGGCATCATGATATCCAGCAGGATTAAGTCCGGCCTCGGTTCACTGGCGGCGATGCGCAGGGCTTTTTGCCCCTGGTTGGCCACTTTGACCTTGTAGAGATCCTTGAGCAAAAAACTCATCATGCTCAGGTTTTCTGGAGTGTCGTCCACGACCAGAATTGTCGGTTTTTCCAGTGGCAGCGCCTCATCCGTCATCATGGTCATGCATCCTTCTTCCAGTCGGTGACTATTTCCAGGGCTTGTTCAAATTCGAAATTACGGATCGCCTCATCTAACTGCTGTAGTCGTTCGGAGGAGCTTTGTTGCAGCTGGGAGTGATGCTCATCCAGCACGTCGAGGGCTTCGGAGTCGTCCTCACCCAATAGTTGTGCTAATCGCTCGAGAACTGGACGGATATCGGTGCCGGTATCGTCATGTGGGGGCCGCTCGGCAGGCTCAGTCTCCAGGGCCTCCGCCAGCTGATGGCACAAATGGACCAACGCTGGCTCCAGATCATCTAATGAGTGACGAGTGTCAATCTGTTCACGGATAGCTTGCTCCAGTGCCGCCGCCTGTGCTTGCAAGGCGCTAGCCCCTATGTTGCCGGCGACACCCTTGAGGGTATGGGCCAACCGCTCGGCCAGGGCGTGATCATGGGCCTGCAGCGCGTGGCGGATCTGGCTTACTGCATCCTGCTGACTACGGGCGAACTTGCGTAGCAGATTGCGATAGAGCTGCTGATTACCCATCACCCGCCGCAGGCCTAGCTCGGTATCCAACCCCTCGAGCGTCGGCAGCGGTATTGCGGTCCCTGAGGTATCGAGTAACGAGACATTGCAGGATGAGAGTTCCCGGTTGACCACAGTGCTCTGCCATGGCGGTATCCAGCGTAGCAACGCTTGCCAGAGTTGATCGGGTTCGATGGGTTTGCTGACAAAGTCGTTCATACCCGCGGCCAGACACTGTTGCCGGTCCTGCTCCATGGCATTGGCCGTCATCGCGACCACCGGCAGTTGAGCCCACTGCGGGTTTTGGCGTATGGCTCGAGTCGCCGTCACCCCATCCATGACGGGCATCTGCATATCCATCAGTACCAGATCGAAGGTACTTTGCTGCAGATGATCCAGCGCTTCCTGGCCATTGGCCGCTATCTCGACCTGGAAACCGGCTCCGGTGAGCAATTCGCAGGCTACTTCCTGGTTGAGTTCATTGTCTTCAACCAGCAGCAGACGAGCACCTTGTCGCGTGCTCAGCATCTCTTCGATTTCAGTGGCGTTATGTCGGCCAGGATTGCCTTTTTCGGGTGAGAAACCGGCGCGCTTGGATGCATCGGTGGCGCGTCCAGAGGCGAAGCCCTCAGCTCCGGCTCGCAAGCGCATGGCGGTGTCGAACAGTAGCGACGGCGTGACCGGTTTGGCCAGATGGGCCGAGATGGTGCTGCTACTGTGCTCATCGAGTCGAGCCGCGTATTCACCGCTGTGCAACACCACCACGGCGGGGGGTATCGCCAGGGCCATGTCGGCCAGTTGCTGGGCCATTTGCTGACCACTCATTTGCGGCATGCCGTCATCGACAAATACCAGCTCGATCGGTGCCGAGGACATGCTCTGGCGGATTAGTTCCAGCGCGGCCGTACCATCGGTGGCGATGGTAACGACAAAACGCATGGCGGTCAGCATATGGGCGATCGCCTCGGCCGTTTTGGGGTTGTCATCGACCACCAGGGCACAGGTGCCGCGCAAGTCGAGACTCGGTTGCCGGTTGTTTGAGAGCTGCTCGGCGGTGGCCGGTTGCAGCAAGGCGGTAAACCAGAAGGTGCTGCCGCTCCCCAGATGGCTGTCGACACCGACTTCGCCCTGCATCATTTCTGCCAGCGTTCGGGAAATGGCCAGGCCGAGGCCAGTACCGCCATATTTTCGCGTGGTCGAGGCGTCGGCTTGCTGGAAGCTGTTAAACAATCGGCCCATTTGCTCGGCGCTTAAGCCGATGCCGGTATCGTGCACGGCAAAATAGAGCAGCAAGCCATCGGTGCGAGTTTCTTCTAGGCGGATTTCGAGTCGGATATCGCCCTGTTCGGTGAACTTAACGGCATTGCTCATGTAGTTGATCAGGATCTGGCCGAGGCGTAGCTCATCACCGACCAGTTCATAGGGAACATCCGGCGCTATGTCGATGATGAATTCCAACCCTTTTTGGTGGGCTTTTTCGGCGGTCAGATCGATCAAATCATTCAACAAATCGTCCAAGGCAAACGGTTGAGGGTTGAGTGCCAACTTGCCGGCTTCAATCTTGGAAAAATCCAGAATATCGTTGATCACCCCGAGCAGATGACGTCCCGAGCGATGGATCTTGTCGACAAAGTTATGCTGACGCTTGTCCAGATCCGATTTCTGCAGCAGGTGGGTCAGCCCCAGAATTGCATTGAGCGGGGTGCGGATCTCGTGGCTCATGTTGGCCAAAAAGTCGGATTTCATCCGCGCCGCCTCTTCGGCCAGCTCCTTGGCATAGGCCAATTCGGCTTCGGCTTGTTTTTGCGGATTGATATCCACGAAGGTGCCGACTAAGCCGCCGGGCTGACCATTGGTCTTGCCAAATCCGGCCACCCAATACAGGGTCTGGTGGATGGTGCCATCGGCAAAGGGAATGGGCATTTCCCGCTGGATGGTGCCGACCTCGCGGATGATGCGCTCATCTTCTTGCTGATAGAGTATCCGGTCAGCCTCGGGCAGATACTCCAGATCCAGCACCTGCTTGCCAATCAACTGTTCGGTATCGATACCGAAAACTTCACCATAGGCTTTATTGAAACCGGCAAAACGGCACTCCGCGTCCTTGAAAAATAGCGGGTAAGGAATGGTATCCATCAGCACTTGCTGGAATTCCAGTTGATCAGCTAGTGCCTGTTTGGCTTCCTGCTCCTCGGTCACATCCAGCCAGTAACCATTCCAGACATAGCCGCCAGTGATCAGCTCGGAAACCTCGGCCCGTGTTTCGATCCAGCGCAGTGTTCCATCATGACCCTGGACCCGGTACAGCAGCTCGCGCGAAGTATCCCCTGGTGCCAGTGTGTTCACGCTCCGCTGCACCGCTTCCATGTCGTCGGGATAGATTTTTTCCCAGCGAATATTCGGATTGCGCATCAACTCCTGAGCGGAGACCCCCCAGATTTTTTCCGCTTTGCTACTGATAAAACTGAAGTTGGTATCCTGAAAGTCTGTTGTTTCATAGCGGAATACGGCGCAGGGGAGGGATTCGGTAATCTCGGTGATCAGTCTGCGCGACCACTCGGCCGCTTCGGTGATCTCCTCGAGTTCTCGAGTTCGGGCCAGGACCTTCTCCTCAAGGCTGCTGTTGAGCAACTCGAGGGATGAGGTGGCATCCAGCAAGTTGCGGCGCATCAGCTCCTGGGCGCTGACTAGCGCCTTGAGTTCACTGATCCCGCTTTGCACTCGCATTGGTGCTTGAAGATCCATGTTACCGATGCGGCGACTTTCAAGTACCAGAGCGCGCAGTTGATGGGCAATGCGGCGGGCAGCAGGGACCACGATGATAGCGGCCAAGGAGAGTGAAAAAAGCAACATGGCCAGAAACAGCCCCCACTCTTTGGGGCCCAAGAACAGGAAATCCTTTCGCGGTGCGTAGATACCAATCCAGATAGTCTGATTCCCCAGTGGCATGGGACGGAATTGACTAAACCAGCTCTTCCCGGTCGAGAGGCGTTCACTGCGCAGTTCTCGTTTGGCTTTACCGGCTTGATACCATGCTTGGGTGCTTTCCATCACCGCGGGATGGCCTGATTCCAGTATGGAATCAAACAACTTGGGGATGCCGTAGCCGTTTTTTAGGTTATCAGCCAGCATCAGTTGGTGACGGGACAGAAGATGCATCTGATCATCGAATAGCACGGCAAAACCATGGGTACTGACTTCCAGTTGACTGGTGTAGTGGGAGACATCTTGCAGTTTGATATCCAGGGCAATGATGTAGCGCTGAGCATCGGGTGTCTGGAATTGTTGGCTAATCGTCACTCCGGGCTCGCCGGTGGTATAGAACAGATAAGGTTGAGTCCAGTTGATATGATTTTTTTCTGTATGGCGGCTGGCAGCCTGGAACCAGGGACGGGTCCGTGCGTCATAGCTGGACTGAACGTCTTTCATGGTCGAATGCTTTAGTTGGCTATCCCAGGTTAATTGTTGAACCTGATTGTTATTGCCGTCGGGATGGCTAATGCGGTTGAAGGGTTGACCGCGATCGTCACGCATCACCAGCAGCTCTGTTCCATCGAGTCGAGCGATATGAATCGATGAGACGCTGGAGTTGTTATCTATAAACGGCAGGAAAAAGCTGTTGAATTCGGCAATCTGCTGCGGTTCAGCGGGCCATGCCACGTCGTTTACACCATCTTGTCCGGCGAAGAGGACATTGTGTTCGAGTACTCCCCGGATCGTATACAAGATGGTTTCTGTGCCGCGAGCCAACTGCTGTATGCTCGCCTCCATTTCGGATGATGCCTGGTTCATCTGGGCATCGGCGACTCGCTCCATGGTGGGCTGTATCAGCAGAATGTAGATGCCGAAACCGAACAGCAGCAGGGCACTGAGCACTATGCCGAAGGCGCGTGTCAGCATCATATGCAGGAATGAGGAGTGGGAGCGGAACAGAGCCATGGGCAGACCTTTACGGGCAAAGGTGGATAGAATGAATCTATCAGGTCTTACTGAGTCTGACAGCTGGCGTCGACAAAATCTGTTGTTGGCTGATCTTACGGCAGGTCCGTTGGTGCGGTGCGTCGCGAACGGGTAGCCCCTTTAGTGGCGAGCACGGCAAAGCAATGCTCCAAGGTTTGCAGATAAAGCGCCTTGTCGTTGTCATAGGGTAACGGTCGTCCGACGTAGGCATCGACAAAAAACGGGATCGGGATCCACTCGCCCTTGGGCATGGATTTGCCCAACCCTTGCAGATAGATGGGGATCACCGGGATCTCCGGCTGGTTCTTGAGTAGATGCCAGAGCCCGGGTTTGAGGCGAGAGAGCACTTCCGGCTCACCCCGGGTGCCCTCCGGGAACAGGATGATAATTTCCCCCTTGGCCAGAGCCTGCCGACAGCCAGCTAAGGGATCGGCGCTCGCTCCGGGTGTCTCGCCGGGGCTTGAGGACTCTGGTTGGTCATGACGGGGCATCTTGCTACGAACCACGGGGATCAGGCCCAAAAACCAGACCGCGATAAAGCGCAAGACGCGATTACGAAAGAAATAATCGGCCGCCGCCACGGGACGCACCTGCGGAATGCGCGACAGCGGCAGCAGGGTAAGCAGTACTAGCAAATCCAGATGGCTGTTGTGATTGGCGATGAGAATGGCTGGCCCCTGACGAGGCAGACGTTGGCGATGGCGAACCGTCAATCCCAGCCACAGCAGCACCACGGGCCAAGCCAGCAGGGTCACAAACAACCAGCGACACAAGGCGTACATGCCGCTCCTCCTCAGTAGTAGAAGTAGTACAGGGTGTGGAAGTAGAGGGGCGCGGTAAAGGTCAGCGAGTCCAACCGATCCAGAATACCGCCATGGCCGGGTAACAAGGTGCCGGTATCCTTGACCCCGATATCCCGTTTCACCGCCGACATCACCACGTCACCAATGAAGCCGAAGATGCCAATCTCCAGACCGACCAGTGCCGCTCGTGGCAGATCGAGCGGTGTAAACAGCGGGGTGAGCAGCAAACTGACCAGCAGGGTGGTGACGGCACCGCCCAAGAAACCCTCCCAGGTCTTGTTCGGACTGACCAGGGGCAAAATCTTGCGTTGGCCGAGGGTCTTGCCCCAGACAAATTGCGCCACATCGTTCATCTGGGTCAAAAATACCAATAAGAACAGCAGGCTAGCGCCAGTGATTATGCGATCCCCTTCGATATAGTCCGGTAGTACCAGCAAGTAGGCCATATGACTCAAGGAGAAGACCGTGGTCATCAGCCCCCAATGCAGGGTGGAGGTGGAATTGAGAAAACCCTTGGGATGCCCGGAGAGCACCAGGCGAGTCGGCAGCAGCAGGAACAGATAAACCGGAATGAAGATGATGAACATGCCGTACCAGGCCTGGACGACCCAGAAATATTGCAGCGGTATGGCGACGTAGGCCCAGAGGAAGGCCCAGCGATCCTGCTGCCGGTTCGGCGTCAGGGTAATGAACTCCTTGAACGCCATAAAGCTGACGATGGCCAGCAGTACGCTGGGCAGCGGTTGCGGCGTCACCAGAATGGGCACAAAGAAGGCGATAATCCAGCACCAGGTGCGAATGCGCAGCAGGATCTCGCCCCGTGCCGGATGGCTGGCCGGAACCCGCCAGCGGGTGATGAGATAACCGGTGGCCAGTACGCTGACCACCAAAGCAATGCCGTAATAGAGCGGATCCATAAGTGCGGTCTCCTTGTCGTCTTAATGACTCTGCGGATGGAGTAGTGCCATTCGCAGCCGATTGTAACAGGTCCATATCATCAGGCCACAGGCCAGAAGCAGCAGTATGTTGATGAGGGACGTGAAGGCATCGCCGAGCAGAGCCGTGCCCAGGGCCAGTCCACAGGCGCCGATCAGGGTGGCGCGATCACTCTTACCCATGGGACCCTCATAGCGACGGCCACCGCCAATCAGTAGCCCGGCTACTCCGGCATATTCGGTCAGCAATGCCAGCCAGATAAAAAGGGCAATGAGCGGAGCCCAGATCTCCGGCACCAGTGCCAAGGGTACGAAAAGTGCGCCATCGGCTAGGACATCACCCATCTCGTTGAGCAGTCCGCCGAGGCGACTCTTCTGGCCATAGTCCCGTGCCAGTTGACCATCGATGGCATTGAGCGCCATGCGAATAAACAAAAACAGCGGCAATCCCAACCACAGCCAGCGCGCGGCATCCAGCTGCTGCCATTGCAGCAGGCTCAGGGCTGCGCCATACCCTATGGAGAGTAGACAGGCCAACGTCGTGACCTGATTGGCGGTAACACCCCGGTGAGCCAGTCGGGCGGTAAGAGGGGCGAGCAGCGCCAGAAAGCGCGGCTTGAGTTGATAAACGCTCGGCATAACAGCTCCTTGTGGGTGGTAATGGGCGGGTCGGGTCATCGAACCGATCCGCCCCTGTCATCGTGCAGCGGCTTACGCCGTTTCGACGGCTAGTGCCACTTTGCGACCACTCAGGCGATAGCTGATAAACAGCAGACCCATGATGGCGATGAGTAGCACGCCGAAGGCGAAGACCTCCTGCGCCGGATCGAACCACTGGCTGGCCAGATAGTGCAGACCGACAAATGCCGCAATCAGCAAGTTTTCACAGAAGTTTTGCACCGCAATGGCGTGTCCGGCGCCGACGCTGGCCTGGCCGCGGGATTGCAGCAGGGCATTGAGCGGAACCACGAAGCAACCGGCGGCGGCGCCAAGACCGATGAGCAAGGCACCGGCATGCCACAACTCGGTGGCCAGGCCCATAAACAGCAGGGGAGCGCCAATCAGCAAACCGGCCCACAGGGCGCGGGGGGCATGCTCCAGGCGGATGAAGGCCCCGGCCAGACCGGCGCCGATGATGATACCGATGGAGACTACGCCGCCCAGATTAGTGGCCGAGCTGGTGTCCGCGAGTCCCAGTGCAAAGGGAACCCAGGCAAACAGCACCAGACGCAGGGTCGAACCCGAGCCCCAGAACAGGCTGGTACCCAGCAGCGAGGTGCGGGCTTGACGATCCCGCAACAAGGTGACCACAGCACCGGCAAAATCCCGCACCATCACAGTCACCGACGCCTGCTCCAGCGCGTGCACGATCGGCAGTCGCGGGATCAGCAGTGACAGCAGCACCGCCAGCGCGTAGCAGCCGGTCACGACCGCCAGCAACAGCACCAAGGAGCTATCAGCCAACCAGCCCCCGCAGACAAAGCCCAGCAAAATGGCAACTATGGTCGAGCCTTCCATCAGGCCGTTGGCCTTAACCAGCTGCTCGGTACCGCAAAGCTGGGTCAGGATGCCGTACTTGGCGGGCGAGTAGACCGCCGCCCCGATCCCGGTCAGCACATAGGCGATGATCACCCAGAGGATGGTGGCTTGATCGCCCTGCAACGCTATGGTCAGCATGACGATGCCGGAGACCAGTTTGATGCTGTTGGCGAGCCACATCACGCGTCCCTTGGGCAAGGCATCGGCCAGCAAGCCGACAAAGGGGGCCAGCAGTATGTAGGGCATGACGAAGCTGCCCTGCAACAGGGCATCCATCCCTTTTTCTGCAGATAACAGCAGCACCAGCTTGATGGCACCGACCAGGATGGCATTGTCCGCAAAGGCTGATAGGAACTGGGCAATCAGTACAGCACTCATGCCACGGGAAAAGAGCGGCTTGCTGGCCGCAATTGGGGTTGAAGTATGATGCATGGTGATCGCTCCTTGATCAGGCCGTAGCCAGGGTCTTGAGGCTGACATAGTCAATTTTACCGGTGCCGAGCAACGGCAGGGCGTCGATCCGGCGGATATCCCGTGGCACGGCCAGGGTCTGGGCTCCCTGTTCACGAGCCACTTGGCTGAGTTGTTCGGCGTTGAGTGCCGGATCCGTGGTGAACAGGACCAGCGCTTCACCCTTGCTCTCATCGGGGCGTACGCTGGCGGCATGCTGTTGTTCCGGGCTGACCAGGGCCGCCAGTTTTTCCACCACCTCCAGCGAGACCATCTCGCCGGCAATCTTGGCAAAGCGTTTGAGGCGACCGGCGATGGTGACAAAACCTTGCTCATCCACGGCGACAATATCGCCGGTGTTGTACCAACCGGTTCCCAGCTCCGAGGCCGTCGCCTCCAGTACGCCAGGATTGCTGTCCCGCAAGTAACCAGCCATCAGATTGGGACCCTTGACGTGCAGGATGCCGCCCTGCTCGATGCCCGGAACCGGGACTAGACGCCATTCGATACCGGGCAGGAACTGGCCGACCGTGCCGGTGCGATAGGCCATGGGGGTATTGACCGCTAGCACCGGGGCCGTTTCGGTAGCGCCGTAGCCTTCGAGGATGCGGATGCCGAATTTTTCAAACCACAGCTCGCGCACCGGTTGCGCCAGCTTCTCTGCTCCGGCAATCACGTAGCGCATACGGAAGAAGTCATAAGGGTGGGCGTGTTTGGCATAGTTGCCAAGGAAGGTACTGGTGCCGAACAGCACCGAGCAGTTGCGATCATAGACCACCTCGGGGATCACCTTGTAGTGCAGGGGCGATGGGTAGAGGAACAGCTTGGTCCCGGTGACCACCGGCAGCAAGGTGCCGGCCGTCAGGCCAAAAGCATGGAAGATCGGCAGTGCATTCATAAACTTGTCATCCACCGAGAAGTCGATGACCGACTGGATCTGTGCCAGATTGGCCAACAGGTTGCGGTGGGTCAACACCACACCCTTAGGCACCCCTTCAGAGCCTGAGGTAAAGAGGGTAACGGCTTCGGCCTCGCTGCGCTGGGTTGGAACCAGCAGACGGGGCAGGCACAGTGCCGCCAGCACCCACAGCTTGTCCTGCCAGGTAAAGGCGGCGCGCAAGTCTTCCAGATAGAGCACCTTCAGACTCTCCGGCAGTGCCGCGATCACCTCCTGCAGCCGAGCAGTCTCGATAAAGGCGCGGGAGCTGATCAGCGTCTGGATCCCGGCAACCCGGCAGGCAGATTCGATCCCCTGCCGACCGGCGGTGTAGTTCAGCATGGCGGGTACCCGACCGAAGGCACCGCTACCGATCATCAATCCCAGGGTGGCAGCCAGATTGGGCAGCAGCAGCCCGATGCGCTCACCGGGTGCCGCCAGCCGGGTGGTCATGCGGCCCAGCGCTAGCGTCATCTTCAGCAGATCGCCATAGCTTTGTTCCACCTGACGCATATCTTCGAGCAGCAGATAACGGCGGCCATACAGCGAGATGGCACCGAGCAGCGCCTCATACAGGGTGCCGCGGGGGCGGGAGGCAAACAGCATATGTTGCATGATGCGGCGCAGTGCTTCTCCAGCCTTGGCGCGACGTTCGTGGCTGCTGCTGGCTTGCGGCATGGCGATGGTTTCAGTCGGCATGATGGTGATGCGCATCTTGGGTAACCAGCGACGCGGATAGTGACCGCCCATGCGGCTGAAATAGGTACGCGCCGGGCCATCCAGATGCACCGGAAGCACAGTGGCGCCAGTCTTGGCCGCAATAAAGGCTGGGCCGTTATAGATCTTCATCAGCGAGCCGGTGACCGTCAGGCGGCCTTCGGGAAATATGACCACAGGACGGCCCTGTTCGATGAGACGAACGACCTGTTTCATACCCATGGGGCTTGTCGGATCGACCGGCAGATAATCAACCAGTGCCAGCAGTGGCTTGAACAGCCAGTACTCGGCAACCCAGGTATGCACCACAAACACCGGATTGCCGGGCATGAAGATCCCCAGCAGCATGCCATCCAGGAACGACTCATGATTGGCCACTACCAATACACGTTCCTGCTTCAGTGCCTGCCAGTCGCCGCGGACTCGCACGCGAAACAGCAGGGTAAATAATACGCGCAATAACAACTTAATCAGGATTCGCATCGGGATTCCCTTCCTCGTTCGGGTTTGTTACAGGGCTCAGGCCTCATCCTGCAGGTAGGTGAGTACCGCCTGCAGGGAGTCATTCAAATAGGGTTTGTCGATCCAGAAGTAGATGGTTTTGCCCTGGCGCTCATGTTGCAGAACCCCGGCTTCACGCAGGATCTTCAGATGATGGGAGACCGTCGGGCGCGAGAGGGTGGAGACTTCGGCCAGTTGACCGGCGGTCAGCCGTTCACCCGGCTCGAAGGTCAAGAGCAGTCGCTGGCGATGTTCATCCCCCAGGGCATTGAACACCTTGGCAATCTGCTGCCAAGTCTCGGGAATGGCGCGTGAGTAGTCGTGATGCATGGACTCATTTCGAATTAATTAAACATGTCGACATAATAAGTGGGTGTTCAATTTTGTAAAGTCCTGATTCTGTGAAGCGGTGCAAATTATGCTCAATACATCAGCAAAAGATGTCTGGGCCAATAGAGTAATGCCAGTTGCGTTAGCGAAGGAGAGATAGCCTGTTGAGCCAACCGTTGGCGGCAGGGATGCCGCCATCGAGCCCCCATGGAAGGGTTTACGGCGAGTTGGCGAGAGAGGTTGTCTCTCCTGAACCTCTGAACTGACAAGCATTAGGGTCTACAGAGTAGGTGTATTTCCGAGCGGGTTATGCGGTAACACCGGCTTTTGCTTGCACTTGCGCCCGCCAATCGCCAAGATCGCCGCTGATCTGTTTCTACCTTCGAGTCTGTTATGTCGAAACCCTCCAAGCCCCATGGCGCATCCCGCTCGGCGCCGTCTGCTGCGTCCGTCAAAGCCAGCCTGCACCCGCGCAATCCCCATCAGGGGCGCTATGACTTTGGCCGCTTGCAAGCCGCGTCTCCGGAGCTGCAGCCGTTTGTGCGCATCCAGGCCCAGAGCCAGCAACAGACTATCGATTTTGCTGATCCATTGGCGGTCAAGGCCCTGAACCGGGCGCTCCTGGCGGCTGACTATGGCATTCAGGGCTGGGATATCCCCGAGGGTTACCTGTGTCCTCCCATACCGGGGCGGGCGGATCATATCCATCATCTGGCCGATCTGCTGGCCAGTTGTCATAAGGGCAAGGTACCCACAGGCGAGCAGATCCGCGTGCTGGATATCGGGGTGGGCGCCAATGCCATCTATCCGCTCATTGGACATCACACTTATGGCTGGTCCTTTGTCGGCAGCGATGTCGATGCCGGTTCCCTGGCCTCGGTGGCGCGTATCCAGGCGGCCAATCCCTCACTGGCGCAGGCGCTGGTGTGTCGACGGCAGCCGGATGTCAGCCAGATCTTCGGTAACATCATCCAGGCCGACGATATCTTCGATCTGACGCTGTGCAATCCGCCGTTTCATGCATCGGCCCAGGAGGCGGCGGCCGGTAGTTTGCGCAAGGTGCGAAACCTCAATAGCCAGAAGACCCGCACTGAACAAAGGGCGAATCTAGATCAGGCGACCCTGAATTTTGGCGGCCGGCAGAACGAGTTGTGGTGCGAGGGTGGTGAGCTGCAATTTATCCTGCGCATGATCCGCGACAGCCAGCGGTTTGCCGGTCAAGTGTTCTGGTTCTCGACGTTGGTCTCCAAGGGCGAGAATGTGACGCCCATCCGCAAGGCGTTACAGGCCGCCAGGGCGGTCGAGGTGCGGGTGATCGAGATGGCGCAAGGGCAAAAAACCAGTCGCCTGGTGGCCTGGACCTTTCAACCGCTGGCCCAACAACAGGCCTGGAGTCGTTTCCGCTGGGGGTGAGAGAGCTTCTGTTGCCGGTGACTGGTGATGCATTGCTCTGGCAGGGTAAGATTGACACCATCTGCCATGAGAGCATCCATCCAGAACATCAGCTCCTGCAATGCTCCAATGTGTCTTCTCTACCATGCCAAGGGATTGTTATGAAATTCAGATTCGCGCCACCGCCATTTGCTCTGTTGCCCTATCTGGGGAAATGGCTGCTGCTGGCCAGCCTAGTCGCCCTGTTGGCAGGTACCGCTTCCGCGCTGTTTCTGTTTGCGCTGGAATGGGCCACGCAGACCCGGATCGCCAACCGCTGGTTGCTGGCCTTGTTGCCGTTGGCCGGTTTTGCGGTGGGTTGGGTCTATCTGAAAGTGGGGCAGCAGGTAGAGGCGGGGAATAATCTGCTGATTGATGAAATTCACGATCCGAAAAATACCATTCCCTTGCGCATGGCCCCTCTGGTGCTGGGGGCGACCGTTATTTCCCATCTGTTTGGCGCCTCGGTCGGCCGGGAAGGAACTGCGGTGCAGATGGGTGGTGCGTTAGCCGATCAGGTGACCCGGCTATTCCAGTTGCAGCGGGATGATCGACGGGTGCTATTGATGGCGGGGATCAGTGCCGGTTTTTCTTCGGTGTTTGGTACGCCCTTGGCGGGCGCCATCTTCGGCCTGGAGGTGCTAGCGATAGGCCGCATGCGCTACGATGCGCTGTTGCCCTGTTTTATCGCGGCGATTATGGCGGATAAGGTCGGGCTCTGGTGGGGCGTGCAGCATACCCATTACCTGATCCCGCAGATCCCCGAGGTCACGGGGTGGGGTCTGGGAGCCATGCTGATCGCAGGCGCCCTGTTTGGTCTCACCGGCAAGCTATTTGCCGTGGCGACTCACTGGCTTGGTGCCCAATTCAAACGACGAGTCAGCTATGGGCCGTTGCGGCCTTTGCTGGGGGGGGCTGTCATTGCTGCCGTCGCCTGGTTTTTCCACGGCGATCGCTATATCGGCCTGGGGATCCCGACCATCCTCGAGGCGTTCAGCCAGCCGTTACCACCCTATGATTTTCTCGCCAAAATGGGCTACACCATTGCCTCGCTGGCGAGCGGCTTCAAGGGGGGGGAAGTCACACCGCTGTTCTATATCGGCGCCACCCTGGGCAATGCGTTGGCGCCGGTGCTGCAGTTGCCGTTTCCACTCTTGGCAGGAATTGGCTTTGTCGCCGTTTTTGCCGGCGCCGCCAATACCCCGCTGGCGTCCACTCTGATGGCGATAGAATTGTTTGGTAGCGAGATCGGCGTCTATGCCGGAGTAGCTTGTGTCATGAGTTACCTCTGTTCCGGTTATGCCAGTATCTATCGCTCCCAACGGGTGGGGAGCGTCAAGACCACGGGCCAGCTTCCAGAGAACACAAAACTGGTGGATGTCGATCATTTGCGACGACGCCAGATCGCGCGGCAAATAGTGGAAAGACGCAAGCCGAAATAACCGGCTCTCGGGGCTACCAACTGTAACCGAGACCGAAGAAATGCTTCCAGTCGCTGTGCGATTCCTGAGTGCTTTGCAAGGCATCGAGTTCGGTGGAGAAGGTCGATCTCAGGTGTTGGGTCAGGCGGATGCGCATGCCTGCTTCGGCCGTGATGGCATAGTCCACTTCCTGAAAATAGGGATAGCTGTATTCGCCATTGGTGTAGAGCTCCAGTAAACCATCCTGCAGCAGAAAACGGCGATAATCCCAATTCAGCGTCAGGATGGAAAAGCGCAGATCCGGTTGACTGTGGTAACGGTAGCCCTGACGACCGAGCGTGGTGCCCAGTTCGAAACGGCCACTCTTGTCGTCATAGAAGCGATAGCCAGGCCCACTGCCATATTTGAGCTCCTGATAGAGATCATTTTGAAAATCGCGAGAGAAACTGGCGTCCCCGCGCCAAAACCAACTCGTGCTCCAAAAATAATCCAGCGAGTTGGTCAGCCCGTAATTATGGCGGTCGCGCTCGCCATTGGTTTTTTGCAATTCCCAATCGGCGTCCAGCTTGTCACGCCAATAGCCTTGCAAGAACTCGTTTGTGGTCTTCAGGCGTAGCTTGTCACTGGAATCCTGATCCCGCTCCAGATCCAGACTGAGATCCAGATTACCCTTCCAACTGAACTTTGGGCTGAAATGGGCTGGCTGCCGAATATCGGTGATCTGCTCTTGCCGCAACACTCGTTGTTGTTGCGGCGCTTTGAATTCGACCAGGCTGGCTCCGGCCGGAGGCGGCTGCTCACCCGGCGCCAGGGTGATGAGCAGGGGGTGGCTGGATTCGATGCGTTGCACCTCCGGCCAGCGAATGGACAGGGTGCCTGCGTATTTCGTTGCCAGCCGTAGCTTGCCATCCTGGAGTTGCTCGATTGTGCCACTGAGTCGATCGCCATTTTTCAGCCATATCTGATCGGCCTGCACCGGAGCGGCGAGGGCACAGTACAGGCCGATAACAATGCTGTGAGCTAGCGGCTTCACCGGTTGAGTCTCCGGCCTAGCCAAGAAAGGCATGTTTGCGTCATAAAAAAGAGAGTCAACGCCGTGGCGTGACTCTCCGCTGCAGAATGGGCGACGGCTTTGCTCAATCGAACTCCTGAGCTTCGCGCAGGCGTAGTTGGCGGGCTTCTTCTTCGTCGCGCACGGTATTGATTTCATCCAGGATCGAATCCAGGTCAACCGCTTCGGTGCTCTCTTCGAAGTGGCCGGTCAGTTTGCTCTCCGGGGTCAGCTTGCCATCTTCATACAGAGCCCACATCTCCTTGGCGTAGCGGCGGCCCAGCAGCTCGGGGGCGAACTGGCCGTAATACTCGGTAATATTATTGACATCGCGCTCGAGCATGGACTTGGCGTGGTTGTTAGCAGCGGCATCCACCACTTGGGGCAAGTCGATGATCACCGGGCCAAACTCGTCGACCAGCACATTAAACTCGGAGAGATCGCCATGGACCAGACCGGCACATAACATGCGCACCACATACTGGATCATGATGTCGTGATCTTCGATCGCTTGCTCGTCGGACATGGTGACATCGGCCAGCCGCGGTGCGACATGGCCTTCTTCATCGGTGATGAGCTCCATCAGGAGCACGCCATCGAAACAGCCATACGGCTCTGGCACCCGGACTCCGACACTGGCCAGCTTATAGAGGGCATCGACTTCGGTATGTTGCCAGCTCTCTTCTTGCTGCTTGCGTCCGAATTTGGAACCCTTCTCCATGGCCCGGGCATCGCGGCTATTCCGGACCTTGCGTCCTTCCTGGTATTGCACGGCCTGCTTGAAGCTGCGCTGACTGGCTTCCTTGTAGATTTTGGCGCAGCGAATATCGGTACCGCTACGCACCACAAAGACGTCGGCTTCTTTACCACTTTTCAATCGGCGGATGACTTCATCAACCAAGCCGTCATCAACCAGAGGTTGGATTCGTTTTGGAATTTTCATGACGTCCTTGTACCTTATTTGCGCCCGCGATGGAATCATCTGGCTGAACTTCTGTGCTTTTGCCAAGCCAGGAGCTTGGTCCTACACCCACTGCTCCTGTCTTGATCTGATCCTACCCGGCCTGTTCTCGCAGTAAAGAAACCTGAAGTGGCGGGCCTTGCAGGCCTATATATCCTTCCGTCTTCTAATAGCGGTGGGCTACGACATGGATCTGTCCTGCCATACTGACTAGGAGTGGGTTACATCCTTGCACCGTTATCTCGTGTGCTCCGTGGCGGGATTGTCCGCAGGGGATCCTGGCCCCACGATCTGAGTCCGTAGAGGGAGAGCACCATGGAAAGTCAGTTACATAGTTTGCCGGCGTTGTTTCGCCAACTGGGGTTGGCGGATACCCCCGAGGCGATTGCCGCGTTCGTGGCCCGTCAGGCGCCATTACCCGCCCACGTACTGCTGGTGGACGCCCCTTGCTGGAGCAGCGCCCAAGCCCAGCTATTAGCTCAGGCTCTGGATGATGATGCTGACTGGGCCGAGGTAGTGGATGAGCTGGACTTACTGCTGCGGGAGCCCAGGCCATGACGGGCGAACGACTGGAGCGGGATTCCATGGGAGTGATCGGTGTGGCGAACGATGCCTTCTGGGGCGCGCAGACCCAGCGTGCGCTCCTGCATTTCCACATCGGTCAGGAGCGCTTCCCGCGCAGTTTTATCCGCGCCCTGGGGCTGGCCAAGCGGGCGGCCGCCGAAACCAATATGCAGTTGCAACGGCTGGATCTACGACGAGGGGAGGCAATCGTTGCAGCCGCGATCCAGATGATAGCGGGCGAGCTGGATCCCCATTTCCCGCTGACCATCTGGCAAAGCGGCTCCGGAACCCAAACCAACATGAATGCCAATGAGGTGCTGGCCTATGTGGCCAACCGGCAACTCGGTGAACACGCGGGCACTCCTGGAGCGGTTCATCCCAATGATCACTGCAATCTGGGGCAATCGACCAATGATCTGTTCCCAACCGCTATGCATATTGCCGCGGTCGAGCAACTGCATCAGCAGTTGTTTCCGGCCTTGTTACGGTTGCAGTTCGCGGTGCAGCAGCAGGTCATGGCATGGCAGGACATCATCAAGCTGGGGCGTACTCACTTGCAGGATGCGACCCCCCTGACGTTGGGGCAGGAGTTTTCCGCTTATGTAACCCAGCTGGGGTGGGGGCTAGCGCGGCTGGAGGCGACACTGCCGCGGCTTTATCCACTGGCGCAGGGCGGGACCGCCGTCGGAACCGGCCTGAATACCGCCATTGGCTTCGCCGAACAATTTGCTACCCGGATTGCCACCCTGACCGGGCTGCCATTTACCTCTGCTGAGAATAAATTCGCCGCCCTGGCCGGGCATGAGCCGCTGGTCGAGCTCTCGGCGATGTTATCGACACTGGCCGTCAGTCTGAACAAGATGGCCAACGACATTCGCTTACTGGGATCCGGGCCGCGCTCGGGACTGGGAGAATTACGGTTACCGGCCAATGAGCCCGGCTCCTCCATCATGCCGGGCAAAGTGAACCCGACCCAATGTGAGGTGCTGACCATGGTCTGCGCCCAGGTGATGGGCAATCACACCAGCATCAACATGGCAGCCGCCCAGGGGCAGTTGCAGTTGAACGTGTTCAAGCCGCTGATGATCTACAACCTGCTGCAGAGCCTGCAGCTGTTGAGTGATGCCATGGCCAGTTTTGCCGAGTATTGCATTGCGGGCTTGCAACCGGATCGTGCACGGATGGCGGAATTACTGGAGCGCTCCTTGATGCTGGTCACGGCCCTGGCGCCGCGTCTGGGCTACGAACAGGCAGCCGCCTTGGCGCAGGCGGCACTGGTCAACGGCACCACGTTGCGGGAGGAGGTGATCCGTAGTGGTTGTTTGTCGGCGCAGGAGTTTAACCGGTGGGTTCAGCCCCAGCAGATGCTGGCCCCGCACTAGTCCGTTGGGTGCGCAGGTCCGTTCGGATATAAGAAGCCCCCGGGGAGCGGTCCGTTGGTACGGTCCTATCGCCGGGGGCAAGGGGTTAGCTCTACAGGTTCAAGCTAGCTGTGCTTAATAACTCAACCCGAAGCCATATTCGTACAGCGGATTGGCCGAGTCGTGAGCCACGTCTTCATCTTGAGCCAGTACCGCACTCCAGCTGGACGGTAACTCGAACGGCAGTTTGCCCTTGGGCGCGGCGGCACCGGTCAGGACATCGAAGAAGGCGGTATCCAGAGCGCCGAAGTTAGCCAGCAGGGCATCGATATCGCCAATCACGTCGGTCAGGATGGCCGGACGGTCGAGGTAAATCGAGGCGACGACCGGGATGCCGGCGGCTTTGGCGGCCTTGATGGCAGAATAGTCGGCACTACCGGTATAGACACCGGCATGATCGGTATCCTGGATCAGGCTGCTGCTGTCCGCGAATCCAAGCTGGCCGAAGTGTACGGTACCAAACGGGAAGTGCGGATCGGTTTCATACGGCGTGCTGATGCGCAGGATCGCCAGGTCAGCCTCCGCCGGATCTGTGACAACCGTAAAGCCATATTGCGCAGCCACAGTCGCATTGACGTTGTACAGGTAGACCTTCTTATAGCTACTGGCGATGGTTTCGGCGCTCAGCGGCAGTATATTGGCATTGTTCTTCAGCAGGACATGGGCCGCACTCTGTGCCGCGTGCCCTTTGGCCTGGAAGTCACTGTTACCGACCAGCTCGACGGCAGCCGCTTCGTCCACATAGGGATTTTCAAACAGGCCCAGATCAAACTTCTGCTTGAGGATCCGCAGTACGGATGCATCGATTTGCGCCTCGGTAACCAGACCACTCTCGACTGCTGTTAACAGATAGGCGGGTTCATCGACGCCGCCAAACTGATCGACCCCAGCATCAATGGCTTTGGCATAGCGCTCGGCGACCGTCATGCTTTCTACACCCCAGGACATACCAAACGACATACTCCAGGGGCTAACTCCGGCGGCCACTTCTTCATCGCTGAGACCAGATACGCATTTATCGACGCAGTCATTGACGATCCCCCAGTCACTCAATACCACGCCGCGGAAGGCAAAGTGACCGCGCAGCAGATCGGTCAGGATCTGCTTGTTGAAGCCAAAGCCGACTTCCTCAATCGCCTTGTCATCGTAATTCAGACCGACCGGTTTACCATAGTAGGGCATCACGGCCGCCACATTGGCGCTGAAGGCTCCCTCGAACGGCACCAGGTGATAGGCAAAGTTGTCGCCCGGATAGACTTGGTCTTTGCCATAGGAATTGTGCGGATCCAGGCCATTGAGTTGCGGGCCGCCACCGGCAAAGTGTTTGACCACGGTAATGACACTCTTGTCGTTCAGGCCACTTGTGCCCTTCTGGAACCCTTCAATATAGGCACCGACCAGATCCTTGGCCACGGTGTTACTCTCACCAAAGGTCCCGCTAATCCGTCCCCAACGCGGCTCGGTCGCCAAGTCGGCTTGCGGTGACAGGGCTTCTTGGATCCCCACCGCCCGATACTCCTGACGTGCGATATCCCCAAATTCCCGCACCAGTTCGGCATCCTTGATGGCGGCAAAACCCAGCAGCTCCGGCCATTGGGAGAAAGCACCGGCACTGACGCTGGTCGCATTTGGATCATTGGTGAAATGGTTGCGCGGGTCGGTGCTGATAGTCACCGGGATGCCGAGGCCGATCGCTTCAACGGTTTGTTGCAAGGTATTGTTATCGGCGGCAATGGTGGCCGGATCACCGGACATCCGGGTGATAAAGGTATTGACGTAATTGCTGTTGAGTACCGATGACATGGCATCGAAATTAACCCGGCCGGCACTGGTCAACGTCAGCGTACCATGCATCATCAAGCCAGCTTTTTGCGCCAGCGTCATGCGGGCTAGCAGGTCTTCAGCCCGGGTCGTACTGTCTAACCGCCAATCTTCATAAGGGTTTAATTGACTGTCTTTGTTCAGGTCTTTAAAGCTGTAGCCGTCGGCGGTCAGCAGGGTTGCACTCCGGTATCCCAATGTCGGTTGGGTATAACTCGTGGCGGGTTCCGAGTCAGAACTGCCACAACCGCTGAGTAGGGCGGCGGTCAGGGTGGTGAGAGTAAAGATCCGTGTGGTGGTTCGCATGATGAGCTCCGTCTATCTGAATATTGTTATGGGTACTGGAAATTCCAGAGACGGCACTATAGGAAAGCGAGTCGAGTTTGTTTTTACCAAAATGGACGATTTTTTAGCTGGATGTGGCAACGTATAAAACTTGTGAAAGCGGTTGCAAACTTACATCTGGTTACATAAATGTAACAATCAAGGGCGCCGAGATCACATTGTTAGTGCGCAAAACCGGCAATCATCGCGCCCCCGGGGTGCAGCATTAAATTGGGTCTTCATTGTGATTAAAACGGTCTCCTCTAAAATCGCGATCAATTGCCTGCGAAGCGGCGTGCTTGATCATCTGGATGATGAACAACTATTTCGCACCAGCGGGATCCACCGTTATGAGTTATTGAATCCAATGGGGCGTATTGATGCCAGCCGCCATTTCCGGTTTCTGCAGTTGATGATGAAGCATCAGCCGGATATTCAATTGCCGGAAGAGCCGGGATTACAACACCTCTTTGAAGATTTTCTGCCGTTGGCCTGCGTCTGCAGTAACGCACCGACTCTGCGTGAGGCCTTGCGTTTATATTTGCTCTATCGGCCCTTGATTGGTGAGTGTGATGCCATGTCGATGCAGGCTCATCCCCACGGTCTGTTACTGCGCTATCAATCCGAGAGTCAGCACGCTCGATTGTCGGCCGTGAGTAGCATGTATAACTTTCTCTCCATCCATGCCTTGGTTCGTCATTATGTGGTGGTACAAAATATCAATCTGGGATTGATGTTTGAGCAACGCTTGACTCCCGCTGAATTACGGCGGCTGAAGGATATTTTTGCCTGCCCGATCCGGCAGGGTACAGAAAATAGTTTATTGCTCGATGGGCGCTGGCTGGACGTTCCATACTCCGGTTTTAACCGTTCATTGCAATCCTATCAGTTGGCCAATGCCGAGAGCTGTTTATTCAATTTGCACCCGGTTACCAATCTGGTCTCCGAGGTTCGGCATTTATTATTACAGCGTTTGTGGCAATCCGATGATGTGGCGTTGGAATCTGAATCAGTCCAGAGCTGGATCTGTGCGCGGTTAAATATGACGCGTTGGACCTTGATGCGACGCTTACAGCAAGAAGGGCAACCGTTCTCGGCCTTGTACAACAACATTCGTTGTGAGGAGGCGTGTCGCTTGCTGCGAGATAGCCAACATTCCATGCTGGAGATCAGCCAGCAGCTCGGTTTTGTCAACCAGAGCAGTTTTACTCGCTTCTTCAAGGAGCAGTTCAACTGCACGCCGCTGCATTACCGGCAGCAGTGGCGAACAACATCATGATGTTTTCCAGCCCGCCAAGATTTCGGATGGCAATCGTCATTGATTCCAGCGTGTTTGCAGGGCCCGTTCATCATGGGTGTTGAGTTCTTAAAATAATATTCCCTGCTTGCACATTAATTTTGGGCTTGGTCAAGTAATGATCCTCGTTATGCTTCGTCTTTCTTGGCGTCTTAACTTTGTTATGGTGGCGAGGGGGCTTGTTTTTTCGACGCAAATAGAACACCCCATGGAGCAATATGCTGGCGCAAATAGTGACCGGTATTGGCGCAGATTGCGGCTATTCGCTTTCATGTCACGTTTGGCTGTGCGTTGTTGTTAATTCATCAGGGGATAGCGTAAGGTTCGGATGGCTCTTTAATATTATTTGCTGAGTGATGATTCAGAAGATTTGGCAATTTGTGATGTAAAAATAGGTTAGATCATTAACTCATGACTAGAATAACCCGGTGCTTACAATTAGAATGAACCTCGAATGAGCATCAGTATGCTGTGGTATTCTTATTTAGTCCGAAAGTTTAGTCCGAAAGTGACCATTTAATAATAAGGTTTTGTTATGTCTGAATTTATCAAAGTGTTGTTGAATATTCGCAGTTTGAAAGCGGCTGCTCGTGATTTGACTCTGGAACAACTGGAAGAAGGTTTATCCAAACTGACGACCGTGGTTGATGAATTGCGTGCGCAAAAAGAAGGTGAGCAGAAGCAACGTGAAGAGCGTGCTCGTAAAATCAGCGAATATATGGCGCTGATGCAAGCGGACGGCATCGATATCTCCGAACTGGTGTCTGGTCCTGTTGAGACTCAAACCACCAGCAAGCGTGCCCCACGTCCGGCGAAATACAGCTACCAGGATGACAACGGTGAACAACGCACTTGGACCGGCCAAGGCCGTCAGCCGGTGGTGATCCGCCGTGCAATCGAAGAACAAGGCAAAACCCTGGAAGACTTCCTGATCAAGTAATCGCGGATCGCCTGAAGAGAAAAGGCCCTGAACCTCTGGTTCAGGGCCTTTTTGTTTGGCTATGTACCAGTTATGTGTTGTGAATCAAGAGGGATTGAGTCTGGACGAAAAGCAGACCGTTGGCGGCAGGGACGCCGCCGTCGAGCCTACACGGATGTATTCACGGCGTGTCTGCGTTCGCCCTGACTCCTGACTCCTGAATACCTGCTTGATGCCGGGTTTTGATCCGAACAACCCATCACTGGGACAGAGCTTTTTGTTTGTGTCAGCCTCAGAGCCAGCATGTCAGTTGACTCATCTCTATTTCAGGTGAGAAATCACCTACGGCCATTTAGCGCAGGCGGCGCTCTCCCAATAAGGCCCTGCGCGTTGCCGGTGCCTGCAATTGCGCGAGCCACCATTGTAATGCTCGTCCCTGATCGCTTTTGCTGCCTTTGCGCCAGGCGTAGCTGGACAGGATCTGCTGTTCGGCTCGCTCGACGGTTTTAGCGACCAGCCGCCCGGTATCGATATAGGGTTGTGCCAGGTGACTGGGCAAAAAGCCGACCCCGAGTCCACGGATCTGGGCGTCCAGTTTGCTTGGCATGTCGGCAACGGTGAAAACATCCTGACCGGCCAGTAGGCCGATGCTCAACGTCGTGCCTTTTCGCACCGAATCGGCAATGGCGACCGCCCTGTGCTGACGGATCACGGGATCAGCCAATGGCTCGGGCACCCGGGCCAGAGGATGGTGTGGGGCAACCGCAAACACAAAATTGAAGGTACCCAAGGGTTCGCGCAGCAGCCCGGGTTTGGTGTTGTCATCCATCACGACGCCAAGAGCCAGATCCGCTTGTCCGGAGGTCAGGGCTTCCAGGGTCCCAGATAGCGTTTCTGCACGCAGTTTCAGCCGGGTCGGTGGGTTCAGATGTAAAAAAGCATCACAGAGTTCCATCACCGCTGAGCGGTCAATAATACTGTCGACGGCGATGGTGAACTGCGGTTCCCAGCCGGTTGCCACCCGTTTGACCCGGTTGGCAATGGCATCAATCTCGTTGAGCACTCGGGTGCCTTCGCGCAACAATTCAGCACCAGCGGCGGTGAGCTTGGCCTGTCGGCTGCTGCGGTCGAAGAGCAATACATCCAGAGCATCTTCTATTTGCCGGACGCGATAGGTGAGGGCGCTGGGTACCATGTTGTTGGCTCGTGCGGCGGCGGCGAAACTGCCGTAATCGGCGATCAGTTGCAGCATGGCGAGAGCGCCGGGAGTAAGAACATCGCGAGGGGTTGGCATCAGAGCATCCAGCATCTTTGGGGAGTCCATCATGCACGCAAACGTGGCAGCTCGACAAGCTGCCACCTTCCGAGCCGCTTACCCCTTGCGACGGGCATCCAGACTCCAGGCCCCGGCGCCCCAGGCGGTTAGGGTCAATAGACCACCGACCACGGCAATGTTCTTGAAGAACAGCAACTGGGTGACAAACTGTTGATCGGCAGGCACCGCCCAGTAGGGATGAAAGAAGAACGATGCCACCAGAGTAAACAGCGCCAGGATCAGGGCGGCAATTCGAGTCTGGAATCCGACGATCAACGCCAGGCTGGCGCCGATTTCCACCACAATCGCGACTAGAGCGCCCAGAGTCGGGAATGGCAATCCGGCCGAGGCAATGTAACCGACGGTGCCAGCAAAGCCCGTTAATTTGCTGATGCCAGCCGGCAGGAACAACAACGCCAGTAACCAGCGGCCAATCAGTGTCAGGGGATGTTGCAGAGCATTCAGTTGAGTATTGAACATGGGCATATCCTTAGTGGGTCAGTTAAACAATTAGGCGGTCAAATCAAAGACCAGTACTTCGGCGTCAACGCCATGAGTTAAAACAATCTGGGTTTCAGCCTCGAGTTTGATGGCATCACCCGCGGTAATAGGTACACCATTTACTTCCAGAGCTCCCCGGACCAGGTGAACATACGCTTTGCGCTGCGGGTTGAGAGTCAGCGTGGCTTGTTCATCGCCATCAAAGAGTCCGGCGTAGAGGGCTGCATCGGCATGGATCATGACCGAGTCGTGCGCACCGTCCGGTGAGGCAACCAGGCGCAATGCCCCGCGCTTGTCCGCTGCCGGGATACTCTGTTGCTCATAGCTCGGAGGGATGCCGATCTGGTTCGGTTCAATCCAGATCTGCAGGAAATGCGTGGTCTGTCCGGCAGCATGGTTAAACTCGCTATGGGTGACCCCACTGCCTGCGCTCATGCGTTGCACATCGCCCGGAGGGATCGCTTTGATATTGCCCATGCTGTCTTGATGGGCGAGCTCACCACTCAATACGTAACTGATGATTTCCATGTTGCGATGGCCGTGCTGACCGAAGCCGGTGCCGGATGCTATCTGATCTTCATTGATCACCAGTAGATTGCCCCAGCCGCTGTGTGCAGGATCGTAGTAGCCAGCAAAAGAGAAGGAGTGATAGCTCTTGAGCCAGCCATGATCGGCATATCCGCGCTCGCTAGATTTTCGAAGTTGCAGCATGTTGTGCCCCCCTGTAATGGATGAGCTCATCTTAGCCCTGAACCATAGGCTTGAGATAAAAGGGGTTTGATGACCATATTCAAATATTTTGAATGATTGATGGGGTTAGTCATCATGTACGAAACTAGCTTCCAACTGACGTCCGTCAGTCAGCGATTTCCAGAAAGCAGAAAGCAAAAATCCCGCTCGAGAGCGGGATTTTTGTGAATTTGGTGCGTCCTAGTGGACTCGAACCACCGACCCCCACCATGTCAAGGTGGTGCTCTAACCAGCTGAGCTAAGGACGCAATTTGTTGTTGCTATTGATGTACTGTTTTCGAATGGTGCGTCCTAGTGGACTCGAACCACCGACCCCCACCATGTCAAGGTGGTGCTCTAACCAGCTGAGCTAAGGACGCATCGTATTCGAAAATCTAATCATCAATTATGGTGCGTCCTAGTGGACTCGAACCACCGACCCCCACCATGTCAAGGTGGTGCTCTAACCAGCTGAGCTAAGGACGCACACATTCAAGGGCAATGCCGCTTGAGTGGGCCGCATATTAACGGTGAACGAGGATGCTGGCAAGTACCGGAGCCAAGTTTTGCAAGTCTGTGAGTGCGTTTGCTTTTTTCCTAATCAATTGCCGGGGCTTTGGCGATACATTGGTGATTATTTTGCCGCAAATCAGCAAGAAAAAGCCCCGTGACCGGGGCTTGATGAGCATGGACAGAGCGGAGGCCCATCGTCAGCTGGTGACCTTTTCACCGACGTTGCTCGGGGCGGCCGCTTTTTTTTCGCGTAACTGGAGTAAAACCTGCTCGGCAATGATCAGGACCTTGTCGGCTAATGCCTCGGTAAAGGTTAACGGCGGCTCGATACGGACGGTTTTGGCATTGATCAGGGTTCCTGCCACTAGGACACCGGCATCAAACATGGCTTTGGCGAAGCTGTAGCCTAGCTGATTGTGAGCAAACTCGATGGCTTGCAGCATCCCCTGACCACGTACCGCCACGATGAGGTCGGTAAAGTCTTCGGCCAGCTCCTGCAAACCTTGCAACAGGTAGCTACCGACGCGTTCTGCCTGCTCTGGCAGGGATTCTTCCAACAGTACATTGATGGTGGCGATACCGGCCGCGCAGGCCATCGGATTACCGCCAAAGGTGGTGGTATGCAAGAAGGGGTTATCAAACAGTACGGAGAACACCTTTTCGCTGGCCAGGGTGGCCGAGATCGGCATGACGCCACCGCCGAGGGCTTTGGCCAGACAGAGGATGTCCGGTACCACACCGCTGTGCTCGCAGGCAAACATTTTGCCGGTCCGGCCCATGCCGGTTTGTACTTCATCAATGATCAGCAAGGCTCCGACTTCATCACAGAGTTTGCGCAATCCGGGCAGATAATCAGCCGGTGGGATGATGACACCCCCTTCACCCTGGATAGGTTCGACAATCACAGCCGCAACACCATCCCCCGCATTCTGGCATGCGTACAGGGTGTCGCGCATGGCCTCCAGATCTCCGAAAGGGACATGCCGGAAGCCAGGTACCAGGGGGGCAAAAGGCTTGCGGAATACCGCTTTGGATGTTGCAGACAAGGCGCCTAGGCTCTTGCCGTGGAATCCACCATTGGTGGCGACGAAGGCGGTCTTGCCATGGGGTGATTGATAGGCCTTGGCCAGTTTGATCGCCGCTTCGACCGACTCGGTGCCACTGTTGCCGAAGAAGCAATACTGCAGATCGCCCGGTGCTATACCGGCCAGCATCTTGGCGAGCAGGGCACGTAGCGGATCAAGGAGTTCCTGACTGTGGAGCGGTTGTTTGGCCAGTTGCTGCTCGACGGCGGCGACGACCTTGGGATGGCGATGACCCACGTTGAAGATACCGAAACCGCCCAGGCAATCGATATATTCGCGACCTGCTGTATCGACAAGAGTGTTGGGACCCGATGCTCGCCACTCGATAGCAGCGAACTGGCCACCTGCGGTGACGGATTTACGGTATTCGAGAAAGCCGGGGTTGATGTGGTTGCGGAAGCCCGAGATGGTTTGGTCGTTGAGCCAACCGGCTTCTTCATGAGTGAGTTGCTTCTTGCTGATGATGTCCAGCGCCTGACGTGATAACGCCAAAGTTGATGCTGTTCCCTTATGCATACATGCCTTCCTGGGGCTTGGCCCGATTATTTGCCTATGATTACTGTAGAACGTGGCAAAAAATGTTGCAAGTGGCTGATTTAAAAGAAAAATGCACCACAAGGGTGCTTTGACTGATTATGCAGAACCTGGTCACCAATAGGCGATAATTTGACCATCTTCACATTGTGGCTTGCGGCTAGGGCATTTTGCGACTACCGACTCTTTCAATGGATAAATGATATCCGCCATATTATTTATTCTGTGAATTTGACACTTATCTGGCATTAAATATGGGATCTGTATTACCTGGCCGTGGTTGGATGAATATGCAAAGTAAAAAGGGAATAAAACTATTTATTCCCTTTTTTAAGGTGTGGATATGCAATGTTAGACAGCAAAACGACGGAAAATAACCCTCAATCGAATCCCTAAAAGCAGGGCTGCACTAGTTAGGCCCACGATGAAGCCGATCCAGAACCCCATTGGCCCCATTTTGGGGCAAATCCAGTCGGTTAACCCCAAAATCACCCCGGTGGGTAGCCCTAAACCCCAGTAGGCCACCATAGTGATGAAGAAGATCACCTTGGTATCCTTATAACCACGCAGTGCGCCGGACGAGACCACCTGAATGGTATCCGAGATTTGATAGATGGCGGCAAAGATCATGAGCTGTGAGGCCAAAGCAATCACCGTAAGATCCTGACTGTATTGGCTGGCAATCCACTCCCGGCCCAGTACGGTGAACAGGGCGGTAAACAAGGCCAGCATGAGACCGACACCCAAACCAGTCAGGGTAGCAATGCGGGCTTGATTGGGATCTTTCTCGCCAATGGAGTGGCCGACGCGAATGGTCACGGCAAAGCCGAGGGAGAGAGGCAGCATGAAGATCAGGGAAGAAAAATTCAATGCTACCTGATGGCTGGCAACAATCTCGGAGCCCAGAGGTGACAATAGTAATGCGACTATGGTGAACAGTGTCACTTCACAGAACAGAGCCAGAGCAATCGGAAAACCGAGTTTGACTATCCGGTAGATTTGTTGCCAATCCGGCTGAACCCAATGGGTAAACAATCGGCATTGACGGTAGGTGTGGGCATATCGCACATAACAGAACATGGCGATCGCCATGGCCCAGAAAACCAGTGCCGAAGCCACGCCGCAGCCGACACCGCCCAGTGCTGGCATGCCGAATTTGCCGTGGATAAAGATGTAGTTCGCCGGAATATTGACCATCAAGCCGATAAAGCCGATAAACATGGTTGGCACCGTGTGGGAAAGCCCTTCTGTGTAATTACGCAGTAACTGATAAAACACATAGGCGGGGATACCCCACAAAATCGCGTGCAGGAAGCCAGTAGTTTTTGTGGCGAGTGCGGGCTCTACATCCATGAAATGTAATAGTAGCGGACTGAAATAGAGCAGCAGCATGGTTGGAATAATGGCCAGAGCACCAACCCAACAGCCCTGAAACACGGCGGCGGGAATATCCTTTTGTCGCTGCGCTCCATTGAGCTGGGCCACGATCGGCGTCAGCGCCATGATGATGCCCTGTACGAACAGGATGATCGGCAGCCAGAAGCTACTGGCGACAGAAACGGCGGCCAAGTCAGTTGCACTGACTTGGCCGGCCATGATGGTATCCACCAGCGTCATGGCCGTTTGTGCGACTTGCGCCACCAGAATGGGAGAGGCGAGTCGCAGCAGATGACGACTCTCACTGAAAAAACGTTGCACAAAAAACCTCTCGGAACACAAAAAGCGTCATCTGGATAACCCTATGACGCGAACCAAGCTAAGAAACAGGAGCAAGAATATGGATTTGTTGCCTTCAATCGTCGTTATAGTCGCTCATCAACAGATTGGCGGCAGCATATGCGGCTTTGTTGCGCGTCTGTTCGGGCAATGAGTCATCCGCCGCAATCTCGTCTAGTGCGCGAATAGCTGCGGTGATCGCTTTATCAATATACCCGAGATCGCCACCCCCGATTTGGCTATAAGCTTCACGGACCTTGTCACAACAGGCCAAATATTTCATGGTACACCTCAACGAAAAATGGGGTGTCATCATACCCCATTTGCCTGTGGTGCAGCCACGTCCTCGCTTGAGTCAGTCTGAATGCGATAGCGCGTTAGAAGATCTGCTCGTCATCGGCATCCACATATAATTGCAAACGGTCGTGCTGTTCATCGCGGTGCAAGCGCAGATGGATGGGGTTACAGCAAGCCAGGCAATCCTCGTAAAACTCCTGATCGCCCTGACTGGCATCAAGTTCGACTGTGGTATGGTGTCCGCAATGGGGGCAGACGATAGTTTTAGTGGTGTAATCGCGCATATAACCTCCAGGCCCTTGGCCGGAACAACGAAACGCTCCTTGTCATCGTGATCGATTACCCGATGCCAAGATGAGATGCTGATAGCATTTTCATCTTGATCCTCCACATCAGGTCGCCAGCAACTGCATCAGTGCTGTTTCTGCGCTACGCCGATAGCCTTCTCCCGAGACCAGAAACTGGTTCAACTGATGGTATAGATTGTAGAGTTGGCGGCGCTGCTCATAGCCCGGATCCAGTGGCCAGATACTTTGGTAACCGTCATAGAATCCATCCGGGAATCGGGTAAACAGCTCCGTCAGGGCAATATCTGTTTCTCGATCGCCAAAATAGCAAGCAGGTGAAAACAGCACCGGGTGTTGTTGGGTAAAGCCGCAGTTGCCTCGCCATAAATCACCGTGTAACGGACTGGGCTTGGGACTGTGATGGATCAGCAGGCGGCGCACCGTGTCTATGACGCCTTCGATATCAATTTCCGGATCCAGTTTGTTGCGCTCTCGTAACAGTTGCAGCTGCCAGCCAATCCGTTGTTCGGCGAAAAATGACGACCATTGCTTGTGCCAGCGATTAGGCTGCAGTGTGGTGCTCAAGTAGGTATCTTCGTCCCAACCGTACATGGCTTGTTCGTCGCTACGATGCAATCGAGCCAGAGCCGCCCCGAGAGAAAACCAATGAGGTGACGCATCTGCTGACGACAAGACAAGGTATTCCTGGGCCATAAAGCTCTGGTCGCCGGCGGCACCGCAACAAACAGGCGAGGGGAAATAGACCTTGTCATACAGCCGCAAGGCTGACAGGTTGCGTAGCCCCACCGTCATGCGCTCCAGCTGATTGCGAGGAGCCAGTTTAATGAAGAGCGGTTGTTGGCCATCGCTGATGCGGAAGTGACGCTCCTCCGGAGTAATACTCAAGGCCTCGTGCTCGAGGATGTTGTAGCGATGTCCGAGTGCCGCAGAGAGTTGCGCTGCTATCCCATGCCACATAGTCATACCCCAGTATCCAACACGGATATCCCAAGTATAGATGGCATGAGCAGGAGTGCTGGGGTTCAACGGGGAGCGATTCCAGGTGTCAGGCGCCGAACTGATTGCCTGAGATTCAGGTTTTCATTAGACTCGCGCTTCATATGTCCGAAAGTAGCGGACATTGTCGGTAAATTCTCTTGATAAAGAATTCAATACGTAAACAAGTGGCACTTGGTAGGTGTCACCACTGTACAAGGAATGAATCATGCCTGTTATTACTCTCCCTGATGGTAGCCAACGTCACTTTGATCAAGCGGTCACCGTCATGGATGTTGCTGCCTCTATCGGTCCTGGTCTGGCCAAAGCCTGCATTGCCGGTCGTATCAACGGTGAACTGGTCGATGCCTGTGAATTGATTGAACAAGACGCCGCGCTGTCAATCATCACCACCAAGGACGAAGAGGGTCTCGAAATCTTGCGCCACTCCTGCGCACATTTGCTAGGCCATGCCATCAAGCAGCTGTGGCCGGAAACGCGGATGGCGATCGGTCCGGTGATCGACAACGGCTTCTATTACGATGTGGACTTGGATCGGGCTTTGACCGAAGACGATCTGCAAGTGCTGGAAGCGCGTATGTTGGAGCTGGCGCAAAAAGATTACGCCGTGATCAAGAAAACGGTGAGTTGGCAGGAAGCTCGTGACGTTTTCGCCAGCCGCGGGGAGAGTTACAAGGTTGCCATTCTGGATGAGAATATTGCCAAGGATGACAAGCCAGGCCTCTATCATCACGAAGAATATATCGATATGTGTCGTGGCCCGCATGTTCCCAATATGCGCTTTTGTCACCACTTCAAATTGCAAAAAATCTCCGGAGCTTACTGGCGCGGGGATTCGAAGAACAAGATGTTGCAGCGTATTTATGGCACTGCTTGGGCGGATAAAAAGCAACTGGGTGCTTATCTGCAACGTCTGGAAGAGGCTGCCAAACGCGATCACCGCAAAATTGGCAAGCAACTGGACCTCTATCATATGCAGGAAGAGGCTCCGGGCATGGTGTTCTGGCACCACGATGGCTGGACCATCTTCCGTGAATTAGAAACCTTCATTCGTGAAAAGTTGACTGAATACGACTATCAGGAAGTGAAAGGTCCGTTCATGATGGATCGGGTACTGTGGGAGCGTTCCGGACACTGGGATAAATACGCGGATGCTATGTTCACCACCAGCTCGGAAAATCGTGAATACGCGATCAAACCGATGAACTGTCCTGGTCATGTCCAAATCTTCAATCAGGGGCTCAAGTCATACCGTGATTTGCCCTTGCGGATGGCTGAATTTGGTAGTTGCCACCGTAATGAACCGTCTGGATCCTTGCATGGTCTGATGCGGGTTCGTGGCTTTACCCAGGATGATGCCCATATTTTCTGCGCCGAGGATCAGATCCAGTCGGAAGTGAGTGGCTGTATCAAGATGGTCTATGACACCTACAGCACCTTCGGCTTCCAGAATATCGCCGTCAAGCTCTCGACTCGTCCCGAAAAACGGATTGGTAGTGATGAGATGTGGGATAAAGCTGAGCACGGTTTGGAAGCTGCATTGCAGGCCAATGGCCTGGAATATCAGTTGCAACCGGGTGAAGGAGCCTTCTACGGTCCGAAAATTGAATTTACCTTACATGATTGTCTCGACCGCGCTTGGCAATGTGGTACCATCCAGCTCGACTTTGCCCTGCCGGGTCGTCTGGGCGCCACCTATGTGGGCGAAGACAATGACCGCCATGTTCCTGTTATGATCCACCGCGCCATTTTGGGCTCGCTGGAACGCTTCATCGGTATTCTGACTGAGGAGTTTGCAGGTTTCTTCCCGACATGGCTTTCTCCCGTACAGGCTGTGGTGATGAATATCACCGATAATCAGGCTGATTACGCCAAACAGGTGGTCAAACTTCTCTCTCAAGCCGGTATCCGAGCGAAAGCGGACTTGAGAAATGAGAAGATTGGCTTTAAAATCCGCGAGCACACCTTGAAGCGGGTGCCATTTATGCTTGTCTGTGGCGACAAAGAGGTCGAAGCAGGCGAAATTGCAGTGCGTACTCGTAAAGGGACCGATCTAGGAAAGTTCAAGGTAGATGCGTTGATCGCCGCCTTGCAACAAGAGATTGCGTCTCGCGGTCAAAAGACAGTGGAGGAATAAGCTATAAACGGCGCTAAAAAAACGGGCAAGCAACCGCCCCGCACCCGCATGAATGGTGAGATCCGTTGCAAAGAAGTACGTCTCGTTGACCTAGATGGTGAACCCATCGGTGTTGTGCCAATCGAAGAGGCTTTGGATCGTGCCATAAAGGCGGGCGTGGATCTGGTCGAGATCAGTCCAAATGCTGAGCCACCAGTGTGCCGGATTATGGACTTCGGTAAGTTCCTGTATGAGAAGAGCAAGTCTCAGAAAGAACAGAAGAAGAAGCAAAAACAGGTCCAGATTAAGGAAATTAAATTCCGTCCTGGAACTGATGAAGGCGACTATCAGGTAAAACTGCGCAACCTGATTCGCTTTCTGGAAGATGGCGACAAGGCCAAGGTCACGCTCCGCTTCCGCGGTCGTGAAATGGCGCATCAAGACCTCGGTATGAACGTTTTGGAACGTGTTAAAAACGATCTGGAAGAGTTGGCCGTTGTGGAGTCCTTCCCTCGTGTGGAAGGTCGCCAAGCCGTCATGATGCTGGCGCCGAAAAAGAAGTAATTAGGCTCATCAAGTAATAGAACCCAGCGGGCTTTATGTCCGCGGGTTTTTATTCGCCTGATTATATAATTGGCAAATACAATGCGGAGTTTTTATGCCAAAGTTGAAAAACAATAAGGGAGCTTGGAAGCGCTTCAAGAAAACCGCCAACGGTTTTAAGCGTAAGCAAGCCAACAAGCGTCACATCCTGACCAAAAAGAGCACCAAGCGTAAGCGTCACTTGCGTGCAATGAGCATGGTTCACAAGAGTGATACCTTGCGTGTTGTTAACATGCTGCCATACGCGTAAGGAAGGATTGACAAATGCCAAGAGTTAAACGTGGTGTGACTGCTCGTGCTCGTCACAAGAAAGTAATGAAAGCAGCCAAGGGCTACTACGGTGCCCGTTCCCGTGTCTACCGCGTAGCGGTACAAGCGGTAACCAAGGCTGGCCAATATGCTTATCGTGACCGTCGTCAGAAGAAGCGTCAGTTCCGTCAGCTGTGGATCGCGCGTATCAACGCCGCTTCACGTCAGAACGGTCTGTCTTATAGCCGCTTCATCAACGGTCTGAAGAAGGCCTCTATCGAGATCGATCGTAAGATCCTGGCGGATATCGCTGTTCACGATAAGGGTACTTTCACTGCACTGGTTGAAAAAGCCAAGGCAGCACTGGCCTAAGCGGAAACGCTAAAACGGGGAGGCATTAGCCTCCCTTTTTTATTGTGTATCACGCTGAGCTCTGATATTTAACAACATCCGTTATTCATCAACGCATTCTGGTTACCGTGAGAGTCATTACCGCATTCGTTTTTTTCCTGCTTTCGATAGGTCAGGCCTGGGCTATCCACGTCATCGAGATCAAGGATCGTCACACCAACAGTGATATCAGTCAGCGGGTGGAATATCTGCAGGCGGCTCCTCAACTGCGCTGGCCCTGGGAAGTTGCCCAACTACAAGGTTGGCAAGTGACGGCGGCGGATTATCCGGCATTTGGTCTGGATAATCGCTCCTATTGGTTCCGAGTCGCGGTTCATAATCGCTCGGGCGAGTTGCAATATTTGATGATGGATATTCAGCATTCTATGTTGGATATCCTCGATATCTATTTAGTAAAGAATGGTCGGTTGCAGCGGGTTTGGAATACCGGCGTTGATCGCGGCGTCACAGCAAAACCCTATCCGTCCAAAGCGTTCACGTTACCACTGACACTGGATGTGGGTGAGGGGTATGCCATTTATATGCATGCCCAGTCCGATTCTTTCATGCAGTTTCCGGTGACTCTGCAAGATATCCGCTTTTATGCCAACCAACAGGCTATCGGCAAGTTACAGATGGGGTTGGTGAGCGGTGCCTTCATTCTCGTGGGGCTATATGCTCTGCTGATGTACGCCTTTATTCGCGAACGTCGTTTTATTTATTACGCACTCTTTGCCTTGAGTCTGGTGGCGACCACCTGGATCCTCAAAGGTTATGCCACCCTCTATGAAGTGATCCCTGATTGGCTGGATGAGCTGCGCTTATTGCTGACCACCGGTAATATGCTGCTGATGGGGCTTATCCTCTCGTCGCTGGATATGTTCCGGATCTGGTTGCCACCTCGCCTGCGCCGTACCTGCCGTCTGATCCTGATGGTGGTGGCCGCCGTGATGCTGGTGGTCTGGTTGTTGCCGTTAGTCTGGAGCGTGTATATCACGTTCGGCAGTTACCTGCTGGTGACCCTGTTGGCAGCTAGTTTCTGTATTTATTTCCTCAGGCGAGGGACTTGGCTGCAGCGCCTGTATTGCTACTCCTGGTTTGGTTTCATGCTCGGCTGTCTGAGTCTGTTTGCCACCCGGTACACTTGGCTCCGCGAAGAATGGATCAGTGAATACCTGCTGTCGCTATTTTCGTCCATGGCCGCTTTTTTGCTCTGTTTTTCGTTGGCCTATCGGACCTATCTGGAAAAGAAAGGACGGATGCGGGCCAAACGCCAAGCTTCGGAAGGGTTGAAGCGTTATTTCGAGCTGTACCACAGTGCCAATGAGGGGCTCTTTACCTCGACGTTGGAAGGACAGTTGTTGGCGGCAAATCCTGCTTTTTGTCGCATGTTTGGTTACGACGATATCCAGACCATGGCCACCACGGTCGGCCGTACCACCCATGCGTTGTATGTCAATGGCAAGGATCGGGATGATCTGTTGGCCAAGCTGTTTAGCTCGGCCAAGGAAGGGGTGCGCAGTGATGTGGAGATGCGACACAAGGACGGAACAACCTTCTGGGCCAGGCTCTCGCTACGCATCTCCCGCCGCAACGGCAAGAATCGTGCCATGCTATTGGAAGGCATTCTGGTCGATATTACAGAAAGCAAACAATACCAGGCGCGTCTGGAATATCTGGCTAACCATGATGAAGCCACCGGGCTGCATAATCGCCGTTACCTCATCCAAGCGTTGGAGTCCCTATTCAAACGGCGACACATCACGCCGGGTACCGATTACCTTTGCTTTATCGACATTGATCACTTCAAGGTGATCAATGAAGGGGGCGGGCACTTGGCTGGCGATGAATTTTTACGCCAGATTGCCAACCATATTTCCAACCTGAAAAAGGATAATTTCCTGCTCACGCGACTGAGTGGGGATGAATTCGCCGTGGTGATGGAAAACAGCTATATCGATGAGGTCATTCAGTACGTCGAGCGTTGGCGCAAGGCGATCCAGGAGCTGAAGTTTGTCTGGAATGGCAAGATCTATTCGGTTACCGCCAGTCTCGGCGTGGTGCCCATCCAATCGGGTTGTAATGACGCTTCCGCCCTGATGGCACTGGCCGATGCGGCTTGTTCCACCGCCAAACGGCAAGGACGAAACCGGATCCATGTTTATTCAGATCTCAGTCCGGAAATGCGCTTGTATCAGGAAGAGGTTGCCTGGGTAGCGCGCATCCATCAGGCGCTGGAAGAGCGTCGCTTCGAGCTGGCTCGCCAACTGATAGTCCCTAGTCAGGGGGCGGCACCAGGTTTGAAGTATGAAATCCTGCTGCGCTTGCGGGCTGAAAACGGTGAGCTGATCCGGCCGGCCCAGTTTATCGGTGCCGCAGAGCGGTTTGGACTGATGCCGCAGATTGACCTCTGGGTATTGGATAACCTGCTGAAATGGTATGCCGCCAATCCTGGTGAGTTGGCCCGTTTGTCGATGGTCTCGGTGAATCTGTCCGGTGAATCGGTGGGGACGCCCAAGATGCATCGCAAGATACGGCGTTTGCTCGAAGCCGCTGATTTCCCCTATGAGCGTTTGTGCTTCGAAATCACTGAATCTCAGGCAATCGCCAATATTGATGCGACCAAGGCGTTTATCGAAACCTTCAAGAGCCTGGGGTGTGCATTCGCGCTGGATGATTTCGGTAGCGGTTTCTCCTCCTATGGTCATCTCAAAGAGCTGCCGATTGACCTGCTGAAGATCGATGGCCAGTTTGTGCGCCATCTGGACACCAGTGAAACCGACAGAGCCATTGTGAATTCGATGGCCGAGCTGGCCCGCGCCGTAGGCGTCAAGACGGTTGCCGAGTTTGTCGAGAATGCCGCCATCCGTGAAAAACTGGTGGCCATGGGGGTCGATTATCTGCAGGGATACGCGATCCACGAACCGAGCCTGCTCTCGGAACCTATTGAAGAATAAACCGTAAAGGGAGAATGCTGGTCAGTGACAGTCGTTTTGACTACCATGCGTTTTTCTCCCTATTTTATTTGCCGCCCCACCTCGGGGTGTGGGAAACGAGGAAGACATGCAACAGCTAGATGAAGTGATTGCCAAGGCACAGGCAGAGATAGAGAGTGTCAAGGATGCAGCCGCTCTGGATGAGCTGCGCGTGCAGTATCTGGGCAAAAAGGGTTTCTTCACCGAACAGATGAAGACTTTGGGCGGCCTCTCGGCGGCCGAGCGTCCGGCAGCCGGTGCGCTGATCAACCAAGCTAAAGAACAGGTGCAAAGCGCACTGAATGCCAAGCGTGAAGCATTCCAGAGCGCCGAGTTGAACCAAAAACTGGCGGCTGAGACTATTGATGTGACTCTGCCGGGCCGTCGTCTGGAAAATGGGGGCCTGCATCCGGTAACCCGGACCATAGAGCGCATCGAACGTCTGTTCGGCGAGCTGGGGTTTGCCGTAGCGACCGGGCCGGAAATCGAAGATGACTTCCATAATTTCGATGCCCTGAATATTCCGGCGCACCACCCGGCGCGTACGGACCATGACACTTTTTTCTTCAATCCGAGTCTGATGCTGCGCACTCACACCTCCGGGGTGCAGATCCGCACCATGGAGCAGCAACAGCCGCCCATTCGCATCATAGCGCCGGGTCGGGTGTATCGTAATGATTACGACATGACCCACACCCCCATGTTCCACCAAGTAGAAGGTTTGTTGGTGGATGAAAAGGCCAGTTTTACCGAGCTCAAAGGTATCCTGCATGACTTCCTGCAGAACTTCTTTGAAGAAGATTTGACGATCCGTTTCCGTCCCTCTTACTTCCCGTTCACCGAACCTAGCGCCGAAGTCGATGTGATGGGTAAGAACGGCCGCTGGTTAGAAGTTCTGGGTTGCGGCATGGTGCACCCGAGCGTGTTGCGCTCCGTCGGCATCGATCCGGAAAAATACTCCGGCTTTGCCTTCGGTATGGGGGTCGAACGACTGACCATGCTGCGCTACGGCGTCAACGATCTGCGTTCATTCTTCGAGAATGACCTGCGCTTCCTCAAGCAGTTCAAGTAAGAACAGGGGCTAATAGATGAAATTCAGTAAATCCTGGGTAGATGAGTGGATCCAGGCCTCTCTCGGCACCAATGAGCTGGCCGATCAGATCACCATGGCTGGTCTGGAAGTGGACAGCATCGATGCCGTTGCCGGTGAATTCAGCAATGTCGTAGTGGGTGAAGTTGTTGCCTGTGACCAACATCCGGATGCCGATAAACTGCGTGTCACCAAAGTCAACGTCGGCGAAACCGAATTGCTTGATATCGTCTGCGGCGCGCCAAACTGCCGTCAAGGTCTGCGCGTAGCCGTAGCCAAGGTCGGCGCAGTGCTGCCGGGCAATTTCGAAATCAAGAAGGCAAAACTGCGTGGTCAACCATCCCACGGCATGCTGTGCTCCTACAGCGAGCTGGGGATCCCGGTTGAAGCCGATGGCATCATCGAATTACCGATGGATGCTCCCGTGGGGACCGATCTGCGCAGCTATCTGCAGCTGGATGACGCCATGATCGAGGTGGATCTGACCCCCAATCGTGCCGATTGTCTGAGCATTGCTGGCTTGGCCCGTGAAATCGGGGTGCTGAATCGTTGTGATGTCCGGGCACCCGAATGGGTACCGGTATCTGCAACGACGGATGCCAGTTTCCCGATCACCGTCACGGCGGCAGAGGCGTGCCCCCGCTATCTGGGGCGGGTGATCAAAGGCTTGAACGTCAAGGCCGAAACCCCGTTGTGGATGCAGGAAAAACTGCGTCGCTGCGGCATGCGTTCCATCGACCCGATTGTTGATGTCACCAACTATGTGTTGTTGGAGCTGGGGCAACCCATGCACGCCTTCGATCTGGCCAAGCTTGATAGCGGCTTGCAGGTGCGGATGGCGGTTGCTGGCGAGAAGCTGACCCTGCTGGATGAGAGTGAAGTCTCCCTCAATGCTGATACCTTGGTGATTGCCGATGGCAAGGGGCCGTTGGCGATTGCCGGTATCTTTGGCGGTCTGCATTCCGGTGTCTCGGCCGAGACTCAGGATATTTTGCTGGAATGTGCCTTCTTCAGTCCCTTGTCGATCAAGGGGCGGGCGCGCAGCTATGGTCTGTCGACCGACTCTTCCCACCGCTTCGAGCGCGGTGTCGATAGCCAGTTGCAACAACAAGCCATGGACCGTGCCTGTCGCCTGCTGCTCGATATCTGCGGGGGCGAGGTAGGGCCTGTGATTGAAGTGGTCTCCGATGCGCATCTGCCGAAGCCTGAACGTATTACCTTACGTCGCGAGAAGTTGAACCGGGTTGTCGGTATCAGCTTTGACGATGCCGTGGTCACCGACATCCTTAACCGTTTGGGCTTACAAGTAACGCTGACGGCGGATGGCTGGCAGGCGACATCGCCGAGTTGGCGCTTCGATCTGGCGATTGAAGAGGACTTGATTGAGGAAGTGGCTCGTATCTATGGCTACAACAACATTCCCAATCTGCCACCTATGGCCCATCTGGTAATGAATGAGCAGTTGGAAGCCGATTTGCCGCTTAAGCGGGCGCGTCATTTGCTGGTCGATCGTGGTTTCCAGGAAGCCATCACCTATAGCTTTGTCGAGCCGAAGGCGATGAGTTTGCTGTTCCCCCATCAGGAGCCGATCATCCTGCCTTTCCCGATTTCGGCGGATATGTCGGCGATGCGGGTTTCCCTATGGCCCGGTCTCATCAATGCCGTGGTTTACAACCAGAACCGTCAGCAGGGTCGGGTACGCCTGTTTGAGAGTGGCTTGCGCTTTATTAAAGATGAACAAGCCGAAAACGGAATTCGTCAAGAGCCCCTGCTGGCCGGTATCATCAGCGGCAATCTGGCAGATGAACACTGGAGCATCCCATCCCGGGCCACCGATTTCTTCGATCTGAAGGGCGATGTCGAGGCATTACTGGAGTTGACCGGTGAAGCACACCGTTTCAGCTTTGTGCGGGCCGAACATACGGCGTTGCACCCGGGGCAGTCAGCTCAGGTTTTGCGCGATGGTCATCCTATCGGCTGGATCGGTGTCATTCATCCGAGTCTGGAAAAGAAGTTGGGTCTCAAGAGCAAGGTCGTGCTGTTCGAACTGGAGCTGAATGCCTTGCTGAAAGTCCGCATTCCGGTGGCTGGCGAGATCTCCCGTTTCCCGGCAAATCGCCGAGATTTGGCCTTAGTGGTTGACAGCGCCGTCACAGCAGCCGATATTCTGCATACCGCGAAAAAAATTGGCGGAAATCAGATAGTTGGAATAAACTTGTTTGACATATACCAAGGGCCGGGTGTCCCTGAGGGCAAGAAGAGTCTGGCGATCAGCCTCGTGTTGCAGGATACCCAGCGCACCTTGGAGGACAAGGAGATCGCCGATACCATAGCCAAAGTGGTCGAAGGTCTCCGCACTGAGTTCAATGCATCCTTGAGGGATTGATCTATGGCGCTGACCAAAGCCGATATAGCGGAACATCTCTTCACCCAGCTGGGCTTAAGCAAACGCGACGCCAAGGATATGGTTGAGGCGTTTTTCGAGGAGATCCGCCAATCGCTCGAAGCGGGCGAGCAGGTAAAAATCTCTGGCTTTGGTAACTTCGAGCTGCGTACCAAGAGTGAACGCCCGGGTCGGAACCCGAAAACCGGGGAGGATATCCCCATCAGTGCTCGGCGGGTCGTCACCTTCCGGCCGGGGCAAAAACTCAAGGCTCGTGTCGAACACGCCACACCCAATGAAACAGATGCCAGCGACGACGAATAAGCGCTGAGGATAACAAGCCAGGCCCAAAGCCTGGCTTGTTTGTTTTTACACGTTGACTGACGCCTATGGGTTGACTGGCCTAGAGGAGGAGTTGCACTGTGGTAATGCCGAGAATTGTAGTGCTGACGGGAGCGGGTGTGTCCGCTGAGTCGGGTATCCCGACGTTTCGCGCCAGTGATGGGCTGTGGGAACAACATCGCATCGAGGATGTTGCGACTCCAGAAGGGTTTTTGCGGGATCCCGATTTGGTTCAGCACTTTTATAATCAGCGCCGTGCCTTGCTGAAGTCCGTGCGACCCAATCCAGCCCACCATGCCATCGCTCGTTTGCAACAGCATTGGCCGGATTCGGTTACTCTGATCACCCAGAATATTGATGATTTGCACGAGCGGGCCGGGAGTCCGAGGGTGATCCATATGCATGGCGAGCTACTCAAGGTGCGCTGTGTTCGTACCGGCAAAGTCTGCGCCTGGTCCGATGATGTGACCGCGGTCGATCGGTGCTCCTGTTGCCAACCAAAGGCTGTGCTACGACCCCACATCGTTTGGTTTGGTGAAGAGCCATTGCAGATGGCGGCTATCTATGAGGCTCTAGCACAAGCGGACTTGTTTGTGGCAATTGGTACCTCGGGCCATGTCTATCCAGCAGCCGGTTTTGTGGCTGAGGCTCGGCATGGTGGAGCCCGAACATTGGAATTCAACCTGGAGCCTTCACAGCAGCGGAGCCATTTTGAGCAGGCAATCTATGGCCCCGCCGGGGAAACTCTGCCTCTGTGGGTGGATCAGCTACTGGCCGATCCAGCCCAATGGCAGAGTATTTTGGGCCGTCACACCTAATGAATGCTGATCTGGTGGATGTGGAACTGGCGCCTTATTCGTAGCTTTCGACGCGAATGCCTTGCATCTGATAGCCAGAATTTGCCAGTTCATGACTGGTCCGGGTGGTGTGCAAGGTGCCATAGACCCAGACCGCATCCCAGAGTTCATCCACTGCCACGGGTTCGCGCAGGGTCACGTAGATGATCTGGTTACTGGGTGGCGGAGGGACATGGATGCAAGCACCGAAGAATGGCACCAGTAAAAAGCTGCTGACGGTTTCCTCGTTCCCATCGACCGGGACTACATAGCCAGGGACGCGAACTTGTCGCTGATCCAGATCAGCCCTGACACTCCCTTCTTCCTGCTGTATGGCCTTGCCATTATGGTTAACCGCCGTTTCTGGACGTTTCGGTCCGCTTGGCTGTCCGGATGTCGGCAACAAATCCGGCCACTTCAATGTCTGATACTCGATGGTAAGCGCGGATATCGGCAGGGGCAACAATATTGCCAGGAGCAGCAAGAGTCGCTTCATGTTCAGTTCCTCGGGGTCATACCATCGTGAAAGGAAAAGCGTAGGGCTCGCCATGCCGGTAACGTCCCCACCAGTAAGCCGGCCAACCAAATGCTCAGTAGCAGCTCTAGCTCTGTGTTGGTCGGTATCTGCATTGGGAGCCGTAAGCCGTAGTGCAGCTGGATCCAGGGGATCAGGAGTATCAGTCCAAGGTAAAGAGCGGCCATGCCAAGCAGAATGCCACCAGAGACCAGAATCAGTGCTTCGAGTGTCAGCAGCCAGAACAGGTGCGCGGCCGTGGCTCCTAGGGAGCGCAGGATTGCCAACTCTCTGCGGCGCTCATTGAGCCCGGCCAGCAAGGTGGTGAGCATACCGGTCAGGCCCGCAATCACGACAAAGGTAGAGACAAAGGCCAAGGCTTGTTCGGCAACCGACATCAACTGCCAGAGATCACGCAGAGCCACACCCGGCATGATGGCTTGTAGCGGCTCAGGCTGATAACCGTTGATGGCTCGTTGCAGGCTAAAGGTCTGAATCTTACTGTGCAGACCGACCAGTGCCGCAGTAATACTCTGTGGTTGCAGATTATGCCTCAGCGCCTGCTCCGCCGTCAGGTGCTGGGCTTGCTGACCCGTGTCCCAACCGACATGGATGGCTTCGATGCTCGCCAGTGAGACGAGCAATGAGCGATCGACAGGGGTTCCAGTGGGTTGCAGTATGCCGACAATGCGAAAAGGCAGATCCTCATGTCGGCTGAAGCCATGTTTCCCCGTGCCATGGGCGATGATGATGTCATCCTTGAGTTGATAGTGCAGGGCTTGAGCGACTTCGGCACCGATGACCACATCGAAGACTTTTGAAAACGCAGTACCGGCAGCAAATTGCAGTGGGAGGTGATCCCCATACTGATAATGCTGGAAGAACTCGTCCGAAGTGCCGATGACCCTATATCCCTGATGGGAGTCTCCCAATGACAGCGGAATCGTCCAGGCCACGGCAGCTTGCTGCCGTAGAGCCTGATAACTATCCCACCCGATATTATTGGTGGCGTCTCCAAGATGAAAAATGGAATACAGCAATAAGTTAAGTGGGCCGGTTCGAGCCCCGACGATCAAGTCGGTTCCAGAGATGGTGCGGGCAAAACTCTCTTTGGCTTGTCCCTTAACCCGTTCGACGCCCAAGAACAGGCATACACTGATGGCAATGGCGATCAGGGTCAGGCAAGCCGTCAGGCGGCGCGACCATAGACTTTTAGCCGCCAGCATCAGCATACAGCTTCCTCCGGCTGGAGTTGATTCAGTTCACTCAGAGGGATGACGCGGGAAAAATGTGTTTCCAGACTAGGGTCATGACTGACAAACAGCAGTGTGCTGCGTGCGTGACGGCATTCGGCAAACAGCAGTTCCATGAAGGCGGCCCGGCTGCTGGAGTCCAGCGCCGAAGTCGGCTCATCGGCAATCACCAGTGCCGGTTGGCCAATGAAGGCTCGTGCCGCGGCTACCCGTTGCTGTTGGCCTATGCTCAACTGATGCACCGGTCGTTGACGCAGGGAATCCGGTAACTCTAAGGCATCCAGTAAGCGATGGGCCTCCTGAAGTGGTGTGTCTGACAGACGTTGCCGCTTGAGGTGAGAGAAAATTAGTGGCGAGGTGACGTTTTCGAGCACGGATAAGAACGGCAGCAGGTTGAATTGCTGGAAGATATATCCCATATGATGTGCACGAAACTGATCCCGTTGCGAACTGCGCAAGGATTTTAACTCGTGACCCAGCACACTGAGCTTGCCCTGAGTGACGGTGTGGATCCCGGTTAGTAACCCGAGTAGTGTCGACTTGCCGCTGCCGCTTGCCCCCTTGATGAACAGGCTCTCCCCGGCTTGAACCTGGAGGCTTGGGATGTTTAATAGGGTGCTATGTCCAGGCCAGCCAAACTGGACCCCGGACATCGCAATCACCGGCGACTCGAGAGCGATCATTTTTGCAGTTCCACTTGGGGATTCTCTGGACTCAGCTCGCCAGCCCCCTGATGGCTTTGTGCCATGATCTGATAGTCAATGTCTTGTAACGATGCAAAATGCTTGAAGAGTGTCAGGGTGATGGCATTCAGCTCCGTCGGGTTCAGACAGGAATAGGCATAACTGGCTTCAATATCGCCGTGTGCCGTGGACGCTTTGTCATCCAGGTGATGTTGCACCTTGACCTGCTGAAGCTGGCAACCTGCATTTTTTTCCAGATCAACAAAATTATCGGCCTGGTGCAGTGTGGCCAGGGCGGCATCGAGTTGCTGCTTTTGCGCTGCGGTATGGGGTGCGTGTTCGAAGCCTACTATGTCTGCGGCTGGAGCCTTGAGTTCCAATAATAAACTCGTCTCCTCGACGGCTATATTGAGCGTGGCATGTCCATGCTCATGTGCTTCATGTTCGGCATGCGAGGACAATTCGGCCGCGGATAGCATGCAGGAACCACCTAGCCACAGACCGGCCAGGCTCCATCGAATAATAGCTTCACTCATCTGCGTTGGATCTCTTCTGTTGTGCGAAATGATGCGGTGTTAGTTGGCCTGTACCGCTGGGTTTTTTATCTTCCGGGCTGTTCATGACATGGGGATGACAAAATTCTGCCCGGGGGATTTCATGATGGCGACCGGTCCGTTTTGTATGGGGATCCTGGACTCAGCGAGCGTCAGGAATCGAATGAAAAGGGCCCGTGGGCCATTGAAATCAAGACTTGGGAGCCAAATTACTCCAAAGACTGTCGTCTTTGTCTTACTCTATGAAAAATAACCATTTTTTACTTGATTTACCGTTTTGAGGAATTTTTTAACCCGATAAAAACACGATTTTTCTTTCTTAAATGGGGCGAAATCCCGTGAAGTTGGGCTTGGAGGGTAATTATTGCTATAATGCCCACTTTGGTTTATTAAAGAACGGGCAATGACGGATCAGAAACAAGATCTGATAACGATCGGCGGTGATTTACAGCGCTCTTTGGATGCGGGGTTTCAACTCGATCTGAAGGCTGTATTACGCGAAGGCTGGCAATTGACGTCGGGGGCTAAAGCCGGCTTATTGTTGGCAGTGGCAACCGTCCTTGCCTTGATGTTGTTATTGATTCGGCTAGCGGCGTTTAGCGGCTGGCTGGAGACGGATAGCATCGTCATCAGCATGTTGTTTAGCATCATGCTGGCGGCGGTACTATCACCCGTGAGTAGCAGTCTGGATATGTTGGGGTTACGCCGCGCACTGGGATCCCGCGTGCGAGGCAGCATGGTGTTTGATTATCTTCGCCAGGCGCCTGTACTGATCCAGACAAGCTTGCTGCTTTCCGGGTGTAAAGGGGGGCTGGAGAGTTTGTCCATGCATTCGAGCATGGCGGAATCTGTCAGCATGGCACTGCTATTGCTATTCAGTGTCAGCATGTTGTTTACCATCCCTCTGATCTTGGAGCGGGGATTGTCACCGGCGCGAGCCATGTGGACATCCTTTCGCTTGTTTCTGCGTGGTTGGCCACAGTTGTTGCTGTTATACGCTGTGCTGGCTGCGTTGTTTGTCCTAGCCATGTTGCCACTCGGCCTGGGGCTCATCTGGATGATACCGTTCTACTTAATCGTGAATGGCATCGTCTACCGTGATGTATGTGGTGTCCGAGTGCGGATTGAACTATCGCCCAAGGATGCTGCATCGCTCGATAAGGGGAGCTTTGTTGCATGAAGATGACCAGACTATGGACCTTGCTGTTACTCTGCGCCGTGATGCCGGCTGCTGTGGGTAATACTGGTGCGCCGGGGCCTGTGCCTCGTGACGTCCAGCGTGAGCTTGCCACTTCGGTGGCTATGGATCCGCCTGATTTCAAGGCTATTAAGGATCCTGTCGAGCGCAAGCAAGCTTTTGTCAATTACCTGCGTCCGTCTTATGAGACGGTTGCGGCCAATATACTGACTCAGCGCAGTAAACTTGAAAAACTGAAGTCACAGTTGAACCAGGGGATCCAGCTTGCTTCCGAACAGGAAGAGTGGCTGGCGAACATGGGACAACAGTATCGCCTGGATAACCTCCCGCTCAATGAGCAGGGGATTGATCAACTCCTGGTTCGGGTGGATATTCTTCCTCCAGAACTGGTGTTAAGCCAGGCGGCCACAGAATCAGGGTGGGGGACATCCAGGATGGCCCGCAAACTGAATAACTTCTTTGGCCACTATTGCTTTGAAAAAGGATGTGGTGTTTCGCCGTACCGTCGGAATGGCTCTGGAGAAGTCAAGTCGTTTGATTCCCCTGAGCTGGCTGTGCAGGCGTACATGCGGAATGTGAATACACATCCGGCTTACAAGCAGGTGCGCCAGATGCGCGCCGATATGCGTGCGGAGGTAAAGCCGCTGGATGCGGTTGCGTTAGCCAAGGGCCTGAATCGTTATTCGACGATGGGTGATGGGTACGTACGCAAGATCCAGGGGATGATCCGTACCAATCAACGTTACTGGAGTGCCGCCAAGGCAAACTAACCCTTCAGTAACCCGAGTGTGCCTATACAAAGGCCCGTGTTCACACGGGCCTTTGTCGTATCTAGCGCTTGATCATCTGTGTCCGCCGGTATGAGCCGTGCCTATTGCAGCTCTACAATCTGCAAGCGTTCGAGATCATCACTTTCAAGATCCAGAGCCGGGACAGGTGAGAACTCAGGCTTATCGAAGGCGATATCGCCGCCGTCAATCGGGCCTTGGTTTCGGTCCAGATTTTTGAAATCAAACAATTGATTGTCCAACAGGTGGCTAGGAACCACATCCTGCAGCGACTTGAACATGATTTCGATCCGGCCTGGGAAACGCTTGTCCCAGTCAGTGAGCATTTGTTTGATGGCTTGGCGCTGTAAATTTTCCTGCGAGCCGCACAGATTGCAGGGAATGATCGGAAACGCCTTCCACTCAGCATAGCGAGCGAGATCCTTTTCTTTGCAGTAGGCTAGGGGGCGGATCACCACATGCCTGCCATCATCACTAACCAGCTTTGGCGGCATCGACTTCATCTTGCCACCGAAAAACATGTTTAAAAACAAGGTTTCAAGGATGTCATCCCGATGGTGACCCAAGGCGATTTTAGTTGCTCCCAGCTCAGTTGCCGTCCGGTAGAGAATTCCGCGACGCAGCCGGGAACAAAGTGAGCAGGTGGTTTTGCCTTCCGGAATTTTGTCTTTGACGATGGAGTAGGTGTCTTCTTCGACAATCTTGTAGGGAATACCCAATTGTTCCAGGTAGGCGGGCAATACATCGGCTGGAAAGCCGGGTTGTTTTTGGTCGAGATTGACTGCGATGATATCGAAGTGGATCGGTGCACTAGCCCGTAAATTCAACAGAATATCCAACAGACCGTAACTGTCCTTTCCACCGGAGAGGCAAACCATGATCCGGTCACCGTCCTCAATCATATTGAAGTCGGCGATAGCCTCTCCAACATGGCGGCGTAACCGCTTTTGAAGCTTATTCAGGTTATAGACTTGTTTGGAGTTTAATTCGTCAGACATCTGGCAGTCACCCGGGACAAAGTTGGCCGCATATTATAGCCACTGTCCCGGTGACAGCAAGATTTGACGTATTGCGGATGCGTCTTCCGGTTACGTCTGCGAGTCGGGCTTGAGGACCAACAGATCACAATGCAGGCTATCGACAACCTGCTCGGCGGTATTGCCGATTAAGGCGGCTGACCAGCCGGTTCTTCCCAGACTACCGAGTAGGATCAATTCGGCATCCAGTTGTTCAGCAATCTCCGGTAATACATCCTCTGGCAGCCCTTCAATGACATGCGTTTGTGCACTGGGAACATGGTGTTCCCGAGCAAATTCATCCATCATGCTCTGATGATGTAACAAAATGGCCTCGTTATAGATCTCGGGGGTAAAGCCGGGAACCTCCAGCGCGATATTAACCGTAGGCGAGGGTACTGCATTCACCAGATGCACATTGGCTTTGACCAGTTTGGCAACATAGTTAGCCTCTTTGAACAGTTTTTGGTTGAGTAAATCCTGCTCTGGTTCACTACTAAAATTAAGGGCCACAACAATATTGCCATCCGCTGGCCAATCGTGTTCTTTGACCAGTAGAACGGGAAGGTGGCATTTGCGGATCAGCTGCCAATCCAGCGGAGTGAAGATAAAACTTTCCAGCAGAGAGTGCTGATGCGCGCTCTTGATGACCAGATCATGACCGTGCTGGTTGACCTCGTTGAGAATGCTCTCGGAAGGGCGACTATGCCAGACCACCTTGAGGGTCATATCTAGCCCCTCATCCAAATAGGGCTGGATCAGGCCTTCGAGCCATACGCGGCGTTGTGCAACCACACCTTCGCGCATCTCATCCCGCTCTTCCACAGAGAGGATGGAGGTGATTTCATAGGAGAAATCATAAATCGACATGAAGACTTTGATGGTCGCACTATCCTGCAGCCGAGCAACTTCGGCGGCACGATAGAGTGCGGGTTGAGCTTCCATATTGGGATCGATGACGACCAGAATATTGCGATATTTGATCATATGGCCCTCTCACAATTGTTGAACGCTTGAATAGCCTGTAAGCAGGTTAGCGCAAAAGCAATAAACAGAGTGCTGTTTGGGTCAACAAATGAGGATGTTGACCCCGTGTGAGCCTAGCAACTGGAATGTGTGGGTAGGCCCGCCAATTCAGCCAGAGATGGGCCATCAATAATCGTCACATATTTACCTTTGACCCGGATCAGCTCCAGCTTCTGAAAGCGGCCGAGTAACCGACTAATTGTTTCTACGGTCAGCCCGAGGTAATTGCCGATATCGCCCCGAGTCATGGAGAGGCGGAACTCGCGGGCAGAAAAACCACGTTCCGCAAAACGAGTTGAAAGGCGATGCAAGAAAGCCGCCAGACGCTCTTCGGCATTCTTTTTGGATAACAAGAGGATCATCTCTTGATCCCCCATAATTTCGTTACTCATAAGGCGCATGATTTGCTGGCGAAGTTTCGGCATCTTGCCGGAGAGGTCGTCCAGTATCTCAAATGGGATTTCGCAGACCATGGATGTTTCCAGAGCCTGGGCAAATGATGGGTGATGCTGTTTATGGATGGCGTCAAAGCCTATTAGGTCACCTGCCAGGTGAAAACCGGTGATCTGCTCATCCCCTTGTTCGGTGATGGTGTATGACTTGATCGTTCCAGAGCGAATGGCATAGAGAGACCTGAGTTCATCGCCAGCCTTGAATAAAGCCTCGCCTTTTTGGATCGGTTTTTTGCGCTCAATGATGTTATCGAGCTGATCCAGCTCATTGTCATTCAGACTGAATGGAATGCAGAGCTGACTGATGCTGCAGTCTTGGCAATGGATGGCGCAGCCACCGGATTGCACTCTTTTTCCAAGTTTCTTGTCTGGGGTCATAGGCTCATTCGGTTAAAATTGATTTTTATCAAACAATTTTACCATCAAGCCTGCCTGCTTGAACAGATATTAAGAGGCCAACAGGCTAAAAACCCCGGATGACTCGGCTATGAAATTGAATAAATATGCTTGCTTATTGCTTCGATGAAAAAATTGTTCGCCGATGCTATCTATCGGAATTGTGACTATTGGATCAGCCGATAGGATGGAAATGGATTGCATAAAAAAAGCCGCGCAAGCGCGGCTTTTTCGGTTACTGGTTTGCTCAGGGACGAGTCATAGGGGCTGACGCTACACTACGCAAATCGGTGATACTAGCCTTACGTCCTGACACTTGGACAGCCTGACGTTCAAACGGTGGATATTCGACATGCTTGGCTGGCAACTCAGGCGCTGACGGCGGCAAGGTCATTTCGGCTTGTGCAAAGTGTACATTCGAAACGATCCCGCTGCGGCGACGGGCCTTGTTTGGCTTGGCCATGACCACCTCAACCGGTTTCACTGCGGTGGCTGGTTCGCTATGAACCGGCTCGGGTCGTGCGGTGACATCGGTGACGACCGGTGACGAAACTTGGGTGGCAATGGCTGGCGCTGTGGCTTCTATGACCGATGCGATCTCTTCAGCCGGAGCTTCGGCCTCAACGGGAGCCTCTTCCGCGGACACTACGAGTTCTTTTGCCTCAACAACCGGAGCTACGAGTTGCTCAGGCATTTCGCGGGTAGCTGTGGTTTCGGTGATAACGGGGAATTCGACCCGATCACTTTCCTCATGAATATCATGAGCAATGCCACCCTGCTCAGGAGCTTGCTCATCGCGAACTGCGCTGGTCCGACGACGACTACGACGAGGCTTGTCACCTTCGCTGGAGCCATGTTCTTCAGTGCCGGACTGCTCGTTCTGTTCAGAGCTTTCACCACGTGGCTGGCGTTGACGACGCGCATCTTCATTGATGCGTTTACGGCGTTGCGGTGCCCGAACCTTTTGCTCATCAGTCGTAGAGTCAGTGACGTCAGTGGCGAGCAGGTGCCCTTCGACAACGGCAGCAACCAGCGGGGTTTCGACTTGCTGGATATCTGCTGTCTTGAACTCGTCACGACTTGTCCAGTCATACTCTTGCTCACTGGCTGCAGATGGCAGTTGGGGCTGCTCTGTTGCCGGCTCGCTAACTCGGACCTTCTTACGCATGTTGCGGCGCTCACGACGTTCTGCAACTTTTTGCTCTTTTTCCTGACGCTGCTGCAGATCGGCCTCATTCACTACCACTGGTGCTTCTGCTGCTACCGCTTCCCGATTGTCACGTGGCTTACGTTCTGGACGCGGAGTCCGTTCGCTACGGGCTGGGCGTTCTTGGCGTTCAGTGCGTTCCTGAGTATTACGCTCGGTTCGCTCCGTACGTTCTGGTCGTTCATTTCGCTGCCGACGAGTCGCTGGCTTTTCATCACCATTGCGGAAAGCTTTGTCATCGTTGCTCTTGGCGAAAGACTCTTCTTTATCCTTTACCACGCGCTCACGACGGGGGTCAGCTGGACGGCGACGATTGTTATCACGAGAAGCACTATTGTCACGACGACTGCGATTATCCCGACGTTCTGCCGTGGGCTTGCTTGGCGCTTCCTCCGCGGGGGAGTCGCTACGGAACAAGGCAGTTAATGCGGCAAACAGACGCGAGACCAGGCCTGGTTGTGGTTGCACGACGGCGACAGGAGCTTGTTGTGAAACTGGGGAACTAAAGCCCTGTACGGCAGGCTCTGTTATGGCTGCTTTGGCTTCAACCAGCTTCGGCTCATAACCATCACGCACCAGTTCGTTTTTCAACTCGTAGCTAGGCGCTTCGTTGGCCTCACCAGAGCGAACGCGCAGCACTTCAAAATGCGGTGTCTGCATCTGCTCGTTCGGGATAATAATGATCCGGACTTGATGACGCTGTTCCAGCTTCAGAATTGCCGTGCGTTTCTCATTTAACAGGAAGGCTGCGACGTCCACCGGAACTTGGGCATGCACCTGATCGGTATTGTCCTTGAGCGCTTCTTCTTCGATCAGGCGCAAAATAGCCAGTGCTAAAGACTCATTATCCCGAATGGTGCCTTGACCCATGCAACGCGGGCAGACATGAGTGCTGGACTCATTCAGCGAAGGACGCAGACGTTGGCGGGAAAGTTCCAGCAAACCAAAACGAGAAATGCGGCCTAATTGGATACGAGCGCGATCCTGACGAACGGCATCACGCAGGCGATTTTCCACTTCGCGTTGATGACGGACTGGCGTCATATCGATAAAGTCAATGACGATCAGGCCACCCAGGTCGCGCAAACGCAGCTGACGGGCAATTTCATCGGCAGCTTCCAGATTGGTTTGCAGCGCTGTTTCTTCAATATCGCCACCCTTGGTAGCACGAGCCGAGTTGATATCGATCGAGGTCAATGCTTCGGTCGGGTCAATGACGATAGAACCACCGGAAGGCAAACGAACCTCACGCTGGAATGCGGACTCAATCTGGCTCTCAATCTGGAAATGGCTGAACAGAGGAATTTCGCCGTTATACAATTTGACTCTATTGATAAAGTCAGGACGAACCAATTCGATATGTTGTTTGGCTCGTTCGAAAATCTTCGGGCTGTCGATGAGAATTTCACCGATATCGCGGCGCAAATAGTCGCGGATAGCACGGACGATGACGTTACTTTCCTGATGGATCAGGAAGGGGGCCGCTTGCTGGTCAGAGGCGGTTTTGATGGTATCCCAGTGCTTGAGCAGAACATTCAGATCCCACTCCAGCTCTTCGCGGGATTTGCCTACACCTGCAGTGCGCACGATAAGACCCATACCATCCGGAACTTCGAGACCATTGAGCGCTTCTTTGAGCTCGGTGCGTTCATCACCCTCGATCCGGCGAGAAATACCGCCCGCGCGTGGGTTATTGGGCATCAATACCAAATAACTACCAGCCAGACTGATGAAAGTGGTTAACGCCGCACCCTTGGTACCCCGTTCTTCCTTGTCGATTTGAACAATAACTTCGTGACCTTCACGAATCACTTCTTTGATGTTCGGACGACCGGAAAAGGAGTAGTTGGCAGGGAAATATTCGCGAGCTATCTCTTTAAGCGGTAAGAAGCCATGTCGTTCAGCTCCGTAATCAACGAAGGCAGCTTCGAGACTGGGTTCTACCCGGGTAATTTTACCCTTATAGATGTTGGCTTTTTTTTGTTCGTGCCCCGGACTTTCGATGTCCAGATCATAAATGCGTTGACCATCGACGAGGGCAACGCGCAACTCTTCTTCTTGAGTTGCATTAATTAGCATTCTTTTCATTCAATTCTCTAAATAAATTCGTTCTGATGTGAAATGCAATCGCCATTTGAGGGATTGAAAAAGAGAACCGGCCTCGAGTCTGTAGCATGGTCGAGCAACCTCCCGGTTGGTCATGCATGAGGCGCACATGGGATTCGTCTTCGCATCCTTTACCCAGCTAGAAACGCAACTTCTGCGTAGTAGCATAGAACAATCTGGCGAAATCAGGATTTTGCGTAACTATCAGACTGCCACAGCAGGCTCAAAGAGGGTGTAAAGAAATTCACTGACACAGCATCCCTGACCTGTTGTTTTCGGTCGAGCCTGATCCAACCCGTTTTCCAGGCGGTTGGCTACATAAAATCGCACGCATTATTCCATTTTAACGCCAACCATAGCAAGGCAGCGTTTTGGCTTTGCGACAAAGCTCGCCATCTGATGTAGAATCAGCGCCATGAATACATCAACTCAACAAGTGCGGCTGCTGGTAATCGATGCTGAGCAGGAAGGGCAGCGCATAGATAATTATTTGAAGACTCAGCTAAAAGGTGTGCCAAAGAGCCTGATTTACCGGATCTTGCGCAAGGGTGAAGTGCGGGTGAATAAAAAACGCATTAAGCCGGAGTACAAGCTGGTCGCAGGTGATGAGGTACGTGTTCCTCCTGTGCGAGTGGCTGAGGCCAATGAATTGCCTTCGGCAAAGCTCTCCAGTATTCAGGCTCTGGAGGCCATGATCCTATTTGAGGATGATGCTCTGATCGTTCTGAATAAGCCGGCGGGAATGGCGGTTCATGGCGGTAGTGGTCTGAGCTTCGGGGTTATTGAAGCCTTGCGCTCATTACGCCCTGAGTCCCGGTTTATGGAACTGGTGCATCGTCTCGATCGCGATACCTCTGGCTGCTTACTGATTGCTAAAAAGCGCAGTGTGTTAAAAAGTTTGCATGAGCAGCTGCGTCTAAAAACGATGCGCAAGCAATACAGTGCCTTGGTGCGAGGCCAATGGCAGGCTCATGTCAAAGTGGTCAATGCTCCACTGTTGAAGAATGTGTTGCAATCCGGCGAGCGGATTGTTCGCGTGAATCCAGAAGGGAAACCCTCGGAGACCCGCTTTCATATTCTCAAACGTTTTGCGGAAGCGACCTTGGTCGAGGCCAGCCCTATCACAGGGCGAACCCACCAGATTCGGGTGCATACCGCACATGCGGGTCATCCGATTGCATGCGACGACAAATATGGTGAAGCCACGTTTGATGGAAAAATGCGGGCGCTGGGTTTGCAACGTTTATTCCTCCACGCCAGTCGATTGACGTTTCGTCATCCTGTTGATGATAAAGATATGACAATGGAAGCGCCGCTCGATCCTCATTTACAAGCATTACTTAATAAGCTGGATAGCGATAAGTCATGAGTTTGCCTTATCAACTCCTGATCTTTGATTGGGATGGTACCTTGATGGATTCGGTGGCTCGTATTGTCTCTTGCATGCGACAGTCCGCCATCGACTGTTCACTGCCTGTCCCTGACACGAAGGCTGTCCACGATATTATTGGATTGAGTTTGCGTACGGCAATTCCGATGTTATTTCCTGGTGTGTCCGCTACGGGTGTCGAAGAGGTACTGGCGCGTTACCGCGAACATTATCTGCATCTAGATACGACGCCAACCCCCTTGTTTCCGGGGGTTGAATTGCAACTCCGGACTTGGCGTAACAGTGGCTATCAATTAGCTGTTGCGACAGGAAAGGCGCGGGCCGGGTTGGACCGAGTGCTGCTTGAAACCGGGTTGGGGCCGTTGTTTGCGTCAACTCGAGGTGCGGATGAGGCTCGTTCTAAACCCGATCCCTTGATGCTGGAGCAGATCCTGGAACAACTGGATGTTCCTGTGAGTCAGGCGGTGATGGTGGGGGATTCCATTCACGATATGGCCATGGCGCAAGCACTAGGCATGGATCGGATTGGAATTACCTGGGGTGTTCATGGGCTGCAGCAACTGCAAGCCCATGAGCCGATCGCAATGGTTGATAATTTGGAACAATTGGCTCGCTACCTGTCGTCTATTCAGGACAGCACGCTTACCGCTGAGGCAGAGTAGATCACTACTGTGGTAATTTAACTCCCCAACTCAGCAGCATATCGGTGAGGGCCATCAGCGGAAGACCGATCAGGGTATTGGGATCTCGCCCCTCAAAGCGTGTAAATAGGCAGATCCCCATACCCTCACTCTTGAAGCTACCGGCACAGTCGTAGGGTTGTTCTCGTTGTAAGTAGTTCTGGATGGTGACTTCATCCAGAGTACGGAAATGAACGGTAAAAGGCTCCACGATCGATTGCTGCTGGCCCGTCAGGGTGTCATGCAGACATAAGCCGGTAAAAAAGGTGACAGCATGGCCCGATAGTTGCCGGAGTTGCGAGACCGCTTGCTCGTGGGTTCCTGGCTTCCCCAGAATGTTGCCGTCGATGGTGCATACCTGATCAGAGCCGATGACCCAGCCTTGATCAAGACGGCTGGCGACATCACTCGCTTTTGCGATGGCTAAGCGCTTGACCAGCTGCTCGGCGGTTTCACCCAGCAGCACTGTCTCATCGGTATTTGGTGCCATGGCTGTAAATGGCATACCCAGTTTACCCAGCAGTGCTTGGCGATATGGCGACGTGGATGCGAGAATAATAGGTGACATGGTTGTTTTATCTGGCAGGGGATGTGTGGCGATCATACCCAGCGCTCCTGAATTATTCACCGATTATTCAGAGCAATAGGTTTTTCCTTTGACTATCGCAGGGACTGTCTATATCATGCGCGCCTTATGCAAAAGGTGAAGTTGCCCATTAAGATTGATCCGGTCCGTTGTGCCGTGAAGCGCCTCGATTATGTCGGGGTTGTTGAGCGTGCTCAGCTTGTGCGGCTGGCTGAATCTGTTATCGATATTCAAGATGATGTCGAAGCCGAATTGTCCTTTGGTACTGATGCCCAAGGCCTGACCATTATGCAAGGTACTGCCCATACCTTGGTCAAGCTTGAGTGCCAACGGTGCGGTGACGCATTTGATCATCATTGCGACGTCGAGTTCATCTACACTCCGCTATCTGCGAAGGTAGAGGAGGAGGAACTGCCGGAAGCTTATGAGCCCATTGAGTTGGATGAAAACGGCGAAATTGATCTCTACGAGCTGCTTGAGGATGAATTAATCCTCGCCCTGCCGTTTGCGCCCATGCACGCCGAGCATGAGTGTAAACGAGGGGGAATGCAGATGACGTGGGGTAAAATTGAACCTGCTGATGAGCGTCCGAATCCGTTCGCAGTTCTTAACGGTTTGAAACATAAGTAAATGAATTAGGAGTTAGGTCAATGGCCGTACAACAGAACCGTAAAACCCGTTCCAGACGTGGTATGCGTCGTTCTCACGATGCACTGACTGCTTCTGCACTGACCGTGGATCCGACTTCTGGTGAAATTCACCGTCGTCACCACGTGACTGCAGACGGTTTTTACCGTGGTAAAAAGGTTATTGCTTAATTTATTTTAAGCAGGATTAACTTTTGTCTTTTCTAACCCTGGCGTTAGATTTGATGGGGGGCGATCACGGCCCCTCTGAAACAGTGCCTGCCGCCGTGCAGGCACTGTCGCTTTTGCCTCATTTAAAATTGATACTGGTTGGTGACCTCACCAGTATTTATCCCTTGCTACAACAAAATGGCCTCTTGGGTCATTCTCGTGTCGATACGGTCCACGCCTCACAAATCATTTCCATGTCGGAGCAACCGGCATTCGCTTTGCGTCATCTCAAAGACTCTTCCATGCGAGTGGCACTGGAGCTGGTACAGCAGGGAAAGGCGGATGCATGCGTTAGTGCTGGAAATACCGGGGCTTTGATGGCCATCGCCAAGCATGTGTTGAAAACTCTGCCTGGGGTGGAGCGACCCGCCTTGATGACCTGTGTGCCGACGAGTGCAGGCGGCCGCTCGGTATTTCTAGATCTTGGGGCAAACGTCAATTGCAGTCCTGAAAATTTGCGACAATTTGCCATGTTAGGCAGTGTGGTTGCGCATTGTGTGCTTGGGATTGAAAATCCGGCGGTGGCGCTGCTGAATGTTGGAGCAGAAGCCAACAAGGGAAACGAACAAGTCCGCTGTGCTTCGGAACTAATCTCGGCTACTCCGGGTCTCAATTATCGCGGCTTTATCGAAGGCGACGCGTTATTCCAGGGAGTGGCTGATGTTATTGTTTGTGATGGTTTTGTCGGTAACATCGCCCTCAAAACGGCCGAGGGCATGGTCCGGTTGTTATCTCAAGCCAGCCATCAACAGATGGATGGCCTATCAGGTTGGCTACAAAACTTCCTGACCCGGTTTTTCAAACGTCGCCTTTCTCACCTGAACCCCGACCAGTATAACGGGGCAAGTCTGCTAGGATTGCGCGGCATTGTTATCAAAAGTCATGGGCGTGCCGAGCGGCATGCTTTCTCCAATGCCATTCTGCAAGCAACCGTGGAAGTGCAACACCAACTTCCTGCTCGCATTGCCGAGCGGTTTGAAGCAGAACCAATAAACAGGCGCTAGTCGAACCTATGTTTAGTAAAATTCTTGGCACGGGCAGTTATGTGCCCGCGACGGTTCGTACCAATGCTGATCTTGAGCGTATGGTCGAAACCAGTGATGAGTGGATTGTTGAACGTACCGGTATCAAAGAACGCCGGATAGCCAGTGAAGACGAAACCGTCGTCACTATGGCTAAAGAGGCGGCTATTCAGGCGCTGTCGGCTGCGGGTATCCTGGCCACGGATTTGGACATGATAGTCCTGGCGACTACCAGTGCAGAGAATGCATTTCCTTCAGCAGCTTGCGAATTGCAAGGGTTGCTGGATTGTCCTGGTATTCCGGCATTTGATATCGCCGCTGCATGTGCCGGTTTTAGCTATGCCTTGAGTGTTGCGGATCAATTTGTTCGTGGCGGTAGCGCAAAACGGGTTCTGGTGGTGGGTGCGGATGTTCTGGCTCGCACCTGTGATCCGGCTGATCGTAGCACCATCATCATTTTTGGTGATGGCGCTGGTGCCGTGGTCTTGGGGGCTTCTGAAGAGCCCGGCATCTTGTCGACCCACATGCATGCTGATGGTCGTTACGGTGAATTGCTCAAGTTACCGCAAGGTAAACGTGGCCCTGCTGCCGCTGATTTTCCCGCTTATATGTACATGAAGGGCAATGATGTCTTCAAAGTTGCGGTTACTCGTCTGAGCGAGATCGTCACCGAAACTCTTGCTGCTAACGGACTGGACAAGTCCGAGCTGGACTGGTTGGTGCCACACCAGGCCAACTACCGCATCATCAGTGCCACAGCCAAGAAATTGGGCATGTCGATGGACCAGGTTATCCTGACGTTGGAAAAGCATGGCAATACTTCCGCGGCATCTGTACCGCTGGCGCTGGATGAAGGGGTTCGCTCCGGCCGTATCCAGCGGGGACAACTGATTCTGCTCGAGGCCTTTGGGGGTGGTTTTACCTGGGGTTCGGCACTGATTCGTTTTTAATTGCACAGGAAAATGACACATGACTAAGTTCGCGATCGCATTTCCCGGTCAGGGCTCGCAAAGCGTTGGTATGTTGGCTGAAATTGCTAGCGTATATCCCGTGGTCAAAGCCACCTTTGACGAAGCCAGTCAGGTTCTCGGTTACGATCTATTCACTTTGGTGATGGAAGGCCCTGCGGAAGAGCTGAACAAAACCTGGCGTACTCAACCGGCCTTGCTGACCAGTTCCGTTGCCTTGTGGCGTGTCTGGCAAGAGTTGGGTGCACCTGCTCCCGCCGTAATGGCCGGCCATAGCCTGGGTGAGTATTCGGCACTGGTCTGTTCTGGTGCCATGGCTTTTACCGATGCGGTGAAGCTGGTTGAGTTGCGTGGTCTGGCGATGCAAGAGGCCGTTCCTGAAGGCGTTGGGGCCATGGCAGCCATCATCGGTCTGGACAATGAGAGCATTGCCGCTAACTGCGAAAAGGCAGCTCAAGGCCAAGTAGTCTCTCCGGTCAACTTCAACTCTCCGGGACAGGTGGTCATCGCCGGCCATAAAGAGGCTGTTGAGCGTGCCAATGTGCTGATGAAAGAGTCAGGCGCCAAGCGTGCGCTGCCGTTGCCGGTGAGCGTGCCGTCTCACTGTGCTCTGATGCATCCTGCGGCCGAAAAACTGGCGGCGGCCTTGCAATTCGTCGAGATCCAGGCCCCGACTATTCCGGTGATCAATAATGTGGATGTGGCGGTTGAAACCGATGCAGCCCGAATCAAGGATGCGCTGGTGCGTCAACTCTTCAGTCCGGTGCGCTGGACCGAGATTGTTGAGAATATGGCGAATAGCGGCATTGAATTTGAAGTTGAAATGGGGCCGGGCAAGGTGCTGAGCGGTCTGGCAAAGCGTATCGACAAGCGTGTTGATGGCGCGGCGATCAACGATACTGCCTCGTTGCAAGAGATATTGGCCAAGCTGCAATAGTCAGCGGCCCCGAATAATTAAGGACAACACATGAGTTTTGAAAACAAGATTGCTTTGGTAACCGGCGCCAGTCGCGGAATTGGTCGTGCGATTGCTGAGGCGTTTGTAGCCAAAGGCGCCAAAGTCGTGGGTACCGCAACCAGCCAGTCTGGTGCTGATGCTATCTCTGCCTATCTGGGTGATGCGGGCTGTGGTCTGGTATTGAACGTTACCAGCAGCGAGTCTGTTGAAACGTTGTTTGCGACCATTAAAGAGCGTTTTGGGGATGTTGATATTCTGATCAATAACGCGGGGATCACTCGCGATAATCTGTTGATGCGGATGAAAGATGACGAATGGCAGGACATCATTGATACCAATCTGACGTCACTGTACCGACTGAGCAAACCTGTATTGCGCTCCATGATGAAAAAACGCCACGGACGCATCGTTAGCATAGGCTCCGTAGTTGGTACCATGGGGAACGCAGGTCAGACCAATTATGCGGCGGCGAAGGCCGGTTTGATTGGTTTTACCAAGTCGCTGGCCCGTGAAGTGGCTTCGCGGGGTATCACAGTCAATGCGGTTGCCCCAGGTTTTATTGAAACAGATATGACCCAGGCATTGAATGACGATCAACGTGCTGGCATTCTGAGCCAGGTGCCGGCGAATCGCCTTGGCGACCCCAAAGAGATTGCTGCCGCCGTGTTGTTCCTCGCATCGGATGAAGCGGCGTATGTGACGGGTGAGACTTTACATGTTAATGGCGGCATGTATATGGTCTAACCAGCAGGGCAAATAGTGGTCATATCTATGCAAATTTTTAGGCGATGTATGTCTAAAATCGTGGTTTGACCACGTCCAACAGTCTTGCAAACTATGAACAATCGAATAAACTACTGCAACGACACGCAATTGCGTATTTCTAAAGGAAAAATCAGGTCATGAGCAATATCGAAGAACGCGTTAAGAAAATCATCATCGAACAACTGGGCGTTAAGGAAGAAGACGTTAAGTCTGAAGCCTCGTTTGTCGATGATCTGGGCGCTGACTCTCTGGACACCGTTGAGCTGGTAATGGCCCTGGAAGAAGAATTCGACACTGAAATTCCTGATGAAGAAGCAGAGAAGATCACCACCGTTCAAGCTGCTATCGACTACATCAATTCCAACCAGGATTAATTTTCTGGTCAACAAGAGCGGCTTTTCAGCCGCTCTTGTTTCTTTTATTCCCTTTTTTAATTTTTACCTCGCGGAGGCAATCCTGTGTCAAAACGCAGAGTTGTGGTGACCGGTCTGGGTATGCTTTCTCCTGTTGGTCATTCTGCTGAAGCCTCATGGCAGGCATTACTGCAAGGCCAGAGTGGCATTACCAACATCGACCATTTCGATACAACCGATTTTCCAACCAAGTTTGCAGGTCTGATCCGAGATTTCGATCCGGAACAATTCGGTATTTCTCGCAAAGATGCCCGTAAGATGGATCTGTTCATCCAATACGGCGTGGCCGCGGGCCTGCAGGCGTTGGAAAACTCAGGTCTGGAAATTACCGAGCAAAATGCAACTCGTGTCGGTGTTGCGATTGGTTCCGGTATTGGTGGTCTGGGATTGATTGAGCAGAACCATTACAGCTTGATCGCTGGCGGTCCACGTAAGTTGAGCCCTTTCTTTGTCCCGTCGACCATCATCAACATGGCTTCTGGGCATATCTCCATCATGAAAGGCTTACGTGGTCCGAATGTTGCGGTCACGACCGCTTGCACGACCGGTACTCATGCCATCGGGTTTGCCGCACGGATGATTGCCTATGGCGATGCGGATGTCATGGTATGCGGTGGTACTGAAAAAGCGTCAACCCCGATGGGGATGGGTGGTTTCGCCGCTGCCAAGGCGTTGTCGACTCGCAACGATGAGCCACAGAAGGCGAGTCGTCCGTGGGATAAGGATCGTGATGGCTTTGTGCTGGGTGATGGTGCCGGGGTGTTGGTACTCGAAGAGTATGAACACGCCAAGGCCCGCGGTGCGACCATTTATGCCGAGTTTGCCGGCTTTGGTATGAGCGCCGACGCCAATCACATGACAGCGCCGCCTGCCGATGGGGCCGGTGCGGCCTTGGCGATGCACAATGCGATCCTGGACGCCGGAATAGCACCTAGCCAGATTGGTTATGTGAACGCCCATGGCACTTCGACGCCGCTGGGTGATGTCGCTGAGTTGCGTGCAATGAAAGCGACCTTTGGTGACCATGCGCCGAATCTGATGATTAGCTCCACCAAGTCGATGACCGGACACCTGTTGGGTGCTGCCGGAGCGATTGAAGCCATCATCACAGTGCTGGCGCTTCGCGATCAGGTGGCTCCGCCGACCATCAATCTGGATAATCCGGATGAAGAGTGCGATCTGGATCTGGTACCGAATGTGCCGAAACAAGGCAATTTCGAATATGCCTTGTCCAACTCGTTTGGCTTTGGTGGTACCAACGGCTCCTTGATCTTCAAGCGCGTCTAGTTCTAGCTCTGGCTGCAGCCAGTGGAGGCCTGATACCCTGTATCGGGCCTTTTTTATGCGTGACATCATGATGGTAAAGATACTGCTGAACCTGGTTCTTGAGACCTAGGTCGCGCTCAGATAGGAAGTTGAATGATGCTGCTGAACGGTGAACCACAAAGTCTGATTGCCATGACCGATCGAGGTCTGACTCTCGGCGATGGTTTTTTCACGACCCTGCAGATCAGGCAGCAACGGCCGCTACTATGGGCCCTGCATGTCGAACGGTTGCGTTGGTGTGTCCAGCGGCTGCATTTCCCGGAGCTGGATATCCCAAGGCTCTACGAGCGTCTGTGTAGTCAGTTGGTGGGTATCGAGCAGGGGTGTTGCAAAATTATGTATACGCGCGGCTCTGGTGCCCGAGGCTATGGGATCCAGGGGTGCCAAGCTCCCAACGAGCTGATCAGTGTGCATGATTACCCGGAACTGTATCGGCAGTGGCAACAATCGGGGATCCAGTTGGCCGTATGTCAGGGGCGACTGGGTCTGACTCCGCTCTTGGCGGGGATCAAGAGCCTGAATCGTCTGGAGCAGGTTCTGCTTAAAGCTGAGCTGGAAAACCGCGGCGTGCTGGAGGGACTGGTACTGGATACCGAAGGCATGGTGGTCGAAACTGTCGCCGCAAATGTATTTTGGCGGCAAGATTCCGTAGTATACACACCGGATTTGGCGCTCAGTGGCGTCGCGGGTGTGATGCGCGCCTGGATCCTCGGTTATCTGAAGCAACAGGGGATCCGCTGCCAGCCCATCCGCGCCAATTTGGCGACGGTGAAGGCGGCCGATGAGGTCTGGATCAGTAACTCCCTGATGGAAGTCGTACCCGTTACTGGAATTGAAGATGTTACTTACCAAAATCATGCCATGGCTCGTCAACTGCAAACTGCATTTTTGTCGGCGGCGCAAGCGTAATATTGCCATTTTACTGTCACTGGTCAGCTTGCTCTGCGCCATCGCGTGGGGATACTTTCAGCTCAATCGACTGGACCAACTGACGATTACCGGGGATGCGCGCTATTTTACCGTCAAGAAGGGCATGTCAGCTCGCTCGCTGGTGAATGAATTAGCCGGTCAGCCGGTGTCGCCCTTCTGGACTCTGGTCTGGTTGAAACTGCATCCTGAACTGGCACAGATCAAGGTGGGAACCTACCGCTTGGAATCCGGCTGGCTGGTCGGCCATGCCTTGTTGTTATTCTCCAGCGGTAAAGAAGTGCTATTTTCGGTGACGCTGATCGAAGGCGGACGGATTGAAGACTTCATCCGCACGCTGCAGCAGGCACCATTTATCGACAGTACCCTGGATGAGGATGACGCCGACGAGGTGCGCGCTGCCTTGGGACTGGAGCCGGATAACATTGAAGGATTGCTGTTGCCGGAAACTTATTCCTATACCGCCGGGACTCGGGATATTGATATTTTGCGGCGCTCCCGGGAGCACATGGTGGCGTTTCTGGAAAAAAGCTGGGCGCAACGCGCCCAAGGCTTGCCCTATAAAACGCCTTATGATGCGCTGATCATGGCATCCATTATCGAAAAAGAGACGGGTAAAGCCGCAGAGCGTCCACTGATTGCCTCGGTGTTTATCAATCGCCTGCGCAAGGGGATGCGGCTGCAAACTGATCCAACTGTGATTTACGGCATCAAGGATCGGTATGACGGCAACATCCGCAAGGCTGATCTGCAGGATGACAACCCCTATAACACCTATCTGATTGAGGGATTACCTCCGACGCCGATTGCCATGCCGGGAAAAGCGGCGATACGCGCGGCTCTGCATCCGGCATCTAGCCATTACCTGTATTTCGTTGCCAAGGGCGGTGGGGAACATCACTTCTCCCGAACCCTGGCTGAACATAACAATGCGGTTCGCCGCTATATTTTGGGGCGCTCCTGATGACTGCACAATTTATCGTGATCGAAGGCTTAGAAGGTGCAGGCAAGAGTACGGCGGTTCGTCATGTTGAGGCTTGGCTAAGAGAGCATGGTATCACCCAGATCGAGAAAACCCGCGAGCCAGGTGGTACTCCGCTGGCTGAGCGGATGCGGGCGATCGTCAAAGAGATCCATGATGAACCCCTAACGATTCAAGCCGAGTTGCTATTGATGTATGCCGCGCGAGTGCAGCTTGTGGAAACGCGCATCAAACCTGCGCTGAACCAGGGCATCTGGGTGATCGGTGATCGACACGATCTCTCCTCGTTGGCCTATCAAGGGGGTGGTCGCGGGATTGATGAAGCCTTGATCCGGCAGATCAAGCACGCAGTTTTGGGTGACTTTGCTCCGGGTCTGACTCTGTATTTGGATATCGATCCCGCCATCGGTTTGGCGCGAGCCCGCGCCCGTGGCGAGCTGGATCGGATCGAGCTGGAGCAGCAAGCGTTCTTTGAACGCACCCGGGAGCGCTATTTGCGGCTGGCGGCACAGGATCCCAGGATCCGCATCATTGATGCCAGCCAGAATGAGGCTCAGGTTGCGGCCAGTATCCGGGCTGAATTGGAGTCGAGCCTGTGTATCCCTGGCTAGCCTCCGTCTGGCACTCCTGGTTGCAAAGCTTCACTCAGCAGCGCTTGGCCCATGCCTGGTTGCTGAGCGGTCCTCAAGGACTTGGTAAGCTGGAGCTGGCGCGACAGATGGCGCAGATGTTGCTGTGTCAGCACCCATCGACCATGGGCGCTTGTGGCCTGTGCCATAGCTGTACTCTGCTGGCCCATGGTAATCATCCCGATCTGCAGGTATTGGGCGAGCAGAACGAGAAAAGTCTGGGTGTGGATCTGGTCCGTGATTTGATCGGCAAGCTCAATGGCAGTGCGCAACTGGGTGGTGCCAAGGTGATGATCATGGTGCGTGCTGAGCGGATGACGGAGTCAGCCGCCAACGCCTTGCTCAAGACTCTGGAAGAGCCTGCGGGCCGCTCACACCTGATATTGCTGTCCGATCAGCCGAATCGATTGTTACCGACTATCCTCAGCCGCTGTCAAAAGCTGGCGGTTGTTCAGCCGGAGGTCGCGCCGACTCTGGAATGGTTACGCCAACAGGAAGGCGGGGCTCAGGCTCAGGAGCATCACCTGCGGCTTAATCAGTTCGCTCCGCTACAAACCTTGGCCTATTTGCGGGATGGTATGGATGTTCGTCGCCGTGAATTGTGCGAGCGACTGAGCCGATTCTTGGACGACCCGGCTCAACTCGAAGCTTTAATTGGCGCAATGTTGACGGATATGCCTCATAGCCAGTCCTGGGTCCATACCCTATTGCTGGATGCACTCAAACTGCAAGCAGGATGCAGTACCAGTCAGCTGGTGATGGGGGATGCGCAGCCGACCATTCAACGACTGGCTCAATTCTCGACCGCGCATCTTCTGGCTGCAACCGAACGCTGGCAACTACTGGCCGCAATTCCCGAAGGCATGCCTACGAGTCTGCCGTCTCTTCATCTCATGACCTGGTTGAACCAGCTTATTCTCGAGGATCCTCACCTTGCTCGTTGATTCACATTGCCACCTAGACCGTCTCGATTACGCCAGTAAACATGTCGATATTGCCGATGCAGTTGCTAAAGCCAATGCACGGGGGGTTTCGCACTTATTGTGTGTGAGTGTCACGTTGGAACAATTCCCCAGCATGCTGGCCAAGATAGCGCCATTCTCCCAGGTTTTTGCTTCCTGCGGGGTGCATCCTCTGGATCAGGAATCGCCCTGGAGTCCTGAGCTGCTGCGTCAGCTGGCTGCCGAGCCACGAGTGGTTGCCATTGGTGAAACGGGTCTGGATTATTTCTATCACCCAGAGCACAAATTGATCCAGCAACAGGCCTTTCGCGAGCATATCCGGGTTGCCAGGGAGTTGCGCAAACCACTGATCATCCACACCCGGGATGCGCAGGAGGATACCTTGGCGATCCTCAAAGAGGAGGGCGCTGACTCGGTGGGCGGAGTCTTGCACTGCTTCACCGAGGATTGGGCCATGGCCGAGGCTGCCATGGCGTTGGGGTTTTACATTTCGATCTCCGGCATCGTGACATTCCGCAATGCCGATCGACTGCGAGAGGTCACTCGCCGTTTGCCGGCTGAGCGCTTGCTGATCGAAACCGATTCGCCCTATCTGGCGCCGGTACCCCATCGAGGGCAGGAAAATGAGCCAGCATACGTGCGTGATGTGGCGGAGTACGTCGCCTGGTTGCGCAATACCTCGGTAGAGGAGATCGCGGCCTTGACCAGCGAGAACTTCTTCCGACTATTCCCGCTGGCCAGCCGTTAATTCGCTCGAGGTAGCGCAGCCCTCATCCTAAGTGCTGGGCATCACCCTGCAGATAAAAAGCCCCGGTGCGTTTCCGCCCGGGGCTTTTGAGTTTTATAACCACATCAGTCGAGTTCGCTGGTCTATTGGCAGCAGCGCCCCTTGGCCAGGTTGCCGACCATGATGATCAGAGCGACCGCCAGATAACAGGCGAATATCAACACCAGCCACTGCGGCATCTCCCAACCGAGGAAGGCCCATTGCCGTTCGGAGCAGTCTCCGGTGGGATAGAACATCCAGGGGATCCACTTGTCCAATGGCATCCAGCTGGGGAACTCGGCAAAAAAGCTACAGGTATTGAAGGGGGAAGGATTCAACTGGTAATCGACATGCTGCAGTGATAGCTGCAGGCCGCGGAACGCGCTATACCCCCACAGCAGGAGTGCAGGCCACCGCAGCCACGGCTTTTGCGGGGCAATCAGCGCCACCAGAGCTGCCACCAGAATGCCAATAAACGCTAACCGCTCATAGACGCACATCACACAAGGGAATAAGCCCATCACGTGCTGAAAAAATAGACCGCATAACTCAAAGGCGAAGGCCGAGGCCGCCAATAAAGCCCATGCTGCTCGTTGACGACTGATCGTCCGGATATATGTAATCATCAGTGGCTCCTCAGAATAGAGTCGTCGATTAGAAGCTAATTCAGATAAAAAGAAAAGAGTGCCTATCTGGCTGTTTCTATTATTTTATTGAAGACGGTTTTTGCGACGGCAATAGAGCGGGATGCCGTGGCTGCTTATTTTTCCGGACCTTTGGCGGCCGAATGTCAGGATAGAAATAACCGCCGGCGTGGAAACCCTATACGGAGTCGGTGCTGCTTTTTTGTCGACAAACACAGACTCTTTCTCCGATGCTGTTTAGAAACTGGTCACACCAGCGCTTGTTGATATCCTTGACGCTCTGCTATTATCCGCCCTGCTTTTTCCCAAACAGAGAAGATTGATGGTCATTAAAGCCCAAAGCCCGGCTGGTTTTGCCGAAGAGTACATCATTGAATCGATTTGGAATAATCGGTTCCCTCCCGGCACCATCCTCCCGGCAGAGCGTGAGCTTTCTGAACTGATTGGGGTAACCCGGACCACCTTGCGCGAAGTATTACAGCGTCTGGCTCGTGATGGCTGGCTGACCATTCAACACGGCAAGCCGACCCGAGTGAATAATTTTTGGGAAACCTCCGGGCTTAATATTCTGGAAACTCTGGCGCGACTGGATCAGGAAAAGTTTCCGCAACTGATCGATCAATTGCTCTCTGCCCGCACCAATATCAGCGGGATTTTCCTGCGCGGTGCGGTAAAAAATAGCCCGCAGCGCGTGTTGGAATTACTGGCCCAGGCCGAAGCCTTGGGCGACGATGCCGAAGCATTCGCCGAGTTTGATTATCAACTTTACCACCAGTTGGCATTTGCCTCCGGCAATCCGATTTATGCTCTGATCCTCAATGGGTTTCAGAAGCTCTATACCCGGATTGGTCGCTACTATTTTGCTCAGCGGCCTGCTCGTCAGTGTACGCTGGCGTTTTACCAACAACTGGCCGAGCTTGCCCGGGCTGAAGGCAAGGCGGATGCCGTCTGGTTGTTGGTCCGGCAATATGGTGCAGACTCCGGCAAGATTTGGAGCACACTCAAAGAGTCGCTCTCGGCCAATCTGGACGAGATCTGACGTCTCACGCATGAGCCAACAAAAAAGCCGCCGAGCGGCTTTTTTGTTTTGGATCATCGGTGATTACGCCGCAGGCTCCAGAGCTAGGGTGACGCGGATGTGGAAGGTGGCTCCGGATTTTGGGCGATGATTTGTATCTTGCCATCGGCATCTTCCTGCTCCAGGGTTACGCCGAAACCCCATAGCCGCTGCAGATGCTTGATCACTTCATGGCGCGAATCGGCCAAGGGAATGCGTTCATGGGGCACGTAGCGCAGGATCAGGGAGCGGTCCCCCTTGAGCGCTACGTTGTAGACCTGAATATTCGGCTCGAGCTGACTCAGGTTATATTGTGCCGAAATCTTCTGCCGCAACCGGCGGTAGCCTTCTTCGTTATGAATGGCCGAGACCTGCAGGTAATTGCATTGATCATCGTCATCAATGGCAAATAGCCGCAAATCGCGCATCACAGTAGGGCTCAGAAACTGGCTGATGAAGCTCTCGTCTTTGAAATTCTCCATGGCAAAGTGCAAGGTGGTTAGCCAGTCGCTGCCGGCATAATCCGGGAACCAGTATTTATCCTCATCGGTCGGTGATTCACACAGACGGCGCAGGTCACGGAACATGGCAAACCCCAGGGCATAGGGGTTGATGCCGGAATAGTGGGGGCTGTTATAGGGGGGCTGGTAGACCACATTGGTATGGTTGTGGAGAAACTCCAGCATGAAACGATCAGTGAGCAAGCCCTCGTCATACAGGTGATTGAGAATGGTGTAGTGCCAGAACGTCGCCCAGCCCTCATTCATCACCTGGGTTTGTTTTTGCGGATAAAAATACTGACTGATCTTGCGCACGATGCGAATGATCTCGCGCTGCCAGGGCTCCAGCAAAGGGGCATGTTTCTCGATGAAATAGAGAATGTTTTCCTGGGGTTCGCTCGGGAAGCGCCCCGGCTTGCGATCGGCGGTGCCGGTCGCCTTGGGGAGCGTGCGCCAGAGTTCATTCACCTGAGTCTGCAGATATTCTTCACGGCGCTTTTGCCGACGTTTCTCCTCGCTCAACGAGATCTTTTGCGGTCGTTTGTAACGATCCACGCCGTAATTCATCAGCGCGTGGCAGGAGTCGAGCAATGCCTCCACGGCATCGACGCCATGATGTTCCTCACAGTCGCTGATGTAGTGACGGGCAAACAGCAGATAGTCAATGATCGAACTGGCGTCGGTCCAGGTCTTGAACAGGTAGTTATTGCGGAAAAACGAGTTGTGGCCATAACAGGCGTGGGCCATGACCAGTGCCTGCATGGGCAGGGTATTTTCTTCCATCAGGTAGGAGATACAGGGATCGGAGTTGATGACAATTTCATAAGCCAGACCCATCTGCCCGCGTTTGTAGTGTTGCTCCGTACTGATGAACTTTTTACCAAAGGACCAGTGATGGTAGCCGATGGGCATCCCCACACTGGAATAGGCATCCATCATCTGCTCGCTGCTGATCACCTCGATCTGGTTCGGATAAGTTTTGAGGCGATAGTGTTCGGCCACGCGGGCAATTTCGGCCTGATAGCGTTCCAGCAGTGAAAAGCTCCAGTCTGGACCATCGGGTAGCGGTTCGTGGCTGTGTGATGCTGACATAATCACTCCTCATCCCTGCTCACTCTGTATTCAGGCGGCCTGCTTTTTAAATAGTTCGCGGAATACCGGGTAGATATCTTCCACGGTGCGGATGTTCTCCATGGCGAAATGCGGGAAGCTTTTGGCCAGCGTCTCGTATTGATACCACAGACTCTGATGGGCGCGACTGGTGATTTCAATGTACGAAAAGTAGCGCACCCACGGCAGTATCTGTTGGGTTAGCAGCTCTTTGCACAGGGGCGAGTCATCGGCCCAGTTGTCTCCGTCGGACGCTTGGGCGGCGTAAATATTCCATTGGGCGGCGGGATAGCGAGCCTGCATGATCTCGGCCATCAACTTCAAAGCGCTGGAGACTATGGTGCCACCGGTTTCTTGAGAGTAAAAAAAGTCATGCTCGTCCACCTCCTTGGCCTGGGTGTGGTGGCGAATAAACACCACGTCCACATTCTTGTAGCTGCGGGTTAAAAACAGATACAGCAGGATGTAAAAGCGTTTGGCCATCTCCTTGGTGGCTTGATCCATGGAGCCTGATACATCCATCAGACAGAACATAACAGCCTGGCTGGAAGGTTCGGGACGTTTGACGAAGTTGTTAAAACGCAGATCGAAGGTGTCGATAAAGGGTACAGCGTCGATGCGGCGCCGTAGCTCGGCAATCTCCTGCTCAATCAGCTGTAGAATAGCTGCCGATGCCCCTGCAGCTTGCTGGCTTTGCAATTCCGCTTCCAATTCGAGCAGTCGACGTTTTTTCCCGGCTTGTAGTGCCATCCGGCGGGCGAGGGAGTTCTGCAACGAACGCACTATGTTGATGTTGGCCGGTACGCCATTAGCGGTATAACCGGCTCTATGGGTTTTCATCTCGACCAGCTTGCTGATCTGGTTCTGCTCTAGATTTGGTAATTCCAGATCATCGAACAGCATATCGAGATATTCATCTTTGGAGATGTCGAAGACAAATTCGTCTTCCCCCTCACCACTGTCGCTAGCATCACCCGAGCCACTGCCGCTGCCGGAGGAGCCTGTAGGTCGATCGATATGCTCTCCGGGTACGAAGCGATCATTGCCAGGATGCACGATCTCCCTATGTCCCCCTTTCCCCTGATGAAATACCGGCTCGGTAATATCCTTGCTCGGGATGGAAACGTGTTCGCCTTGGTCGATATCCTGAATGCTCCGCTTGCTCACCGCATCGGAGACTGCCTTTTTGATCTGCTCCTTGTAACGGTGCAGGAACCGTTGCCGGTTCACTGCACTCTTGTTCTTGCCATTGAGCCGCCGGTCAATGAAATGCGCCATACTGCTGCCTCCTGATGCATCGAGCCCTAGCTGGATTTGCGCACCCGCAGATACCATTCAGAGAGCAGGCGGACCTGCTTGCGCGTATAGCCCTTTTCCATCATCCGTTCGACAAAGTTCTCGTGTTTGTGCTGCTCTTCGGCGGAGGTCTTGGTATTGAAGGAGATCACCGGCAGCAGCTCTTCGGTATTGGAGAACATCTTCTTCTCGATCACCGCTCTGAGTTTCTCGTAACTGGTCCAGTTCGGATTCCGGCCTGCGTTGTTGGCGCGGGCGCGCAGTACGAAGTTGACGATTTCGTTACGGAAGTCTTTGGGGTTGCTGATCCCGGCCGGTTTTTCAATCTTCTCCAGCTCGCTATTGAGAGCGGAGCGATCAAACAGCTGACCGGTTTCCGGATCGCGGTACTCCTGATCCTGGATCCAGAAGTCGGCATAGGTTACGTAGCGGTCAAAAATGTTCTGTCCATACTCGGAATAGGACTCCAGATAAGCGGTCTGGATCTCCTTGCCGATGAATTCCACATAGCGGGGGACCAGATAGCCCTTGATGAACTCCAGGTACTTGTCGTGCGTTTCCTGAGGGAACTGCTCGCGTTCGATCTGTTGTTCCAGCACATAGAACAGATGGACTGGATTGGCCGCTACCTCCAGATGGTCAAAATTGAACACTCGGGAGAGGATTTTGAAAGCGAAACGAGTCGAAAGGCCTTCCATTCCCTCATCTACACCGGCGTAGTCGCGATACTCCTGGTACGACTTGGCTTTGGGATCTGTATCTTTGAGACTTTCCCCATCATAGACCCGCATTTTGGAGTACAGACTGGAGTTCTCCGGGGTCTTCAGTCGGGAGAGCACACTGAACTGGGCCAGATATTCCAGGGTGCCAGGGGCGCATTTGGCATTGGCTAACTCACTATTGACCAGTAGTTTTTCATAGATATGCACTTCTTCAGAGAAGCGCAGGCAATAGGGCACCTTGACGATATAAACCCGATCCAGAAATGCCTCATTGTTCTTGTTATTGCGGAACTGCTGCCATTCCGATTCATTGGAATGGGCAAGAATGATCCCCTCGAAGGGCAGGGCGGATAACCCTTCAGTTCCGTTATAGTTGCCTTCCTGCGTTGCGGTCAGCAAGGGATGCAGCACCTTGATCGGCGCCTTGAACATCTCGACAAATTCCATCATCCCTTGATTGGCACGGCATAGGGAACCCGAATAGGCATAGGCATCGGCATCATTCTGGGCGAAATGCTCCAACTGGCGAATATCAACCTTGCCGACCAGTGCGGAGATATCCTGATTGTTTTCATCCCCCGGCTCGGTTTTGGCTATGGCCAACTGATCAAGGATGGAAGGGTAAACCTTCTCGACCCGGAACTGACTGATGTCACCTCCAAATTCATGCAGCCGTTTAGCGACCCAGGGCGAAATAATGCTCTTGAGATAGCGCTTCGGGATGCCGTATTCCTTCTCCAGAATGTCGCCATCTTCGTTGACATCAAACAGGCAGAAGGGGTGGTCATTGACCGGTGAGCCCTTGATGCGATAGATGGGCACCTTTTGCATCAAGGACTTGAGCTTCTCGGCCAAGGATGATTTGCCGCCACCGACCGGACCCAGTAGATAGAGGATCTGCTTGCGCTCTTCGAGCCCCTGGGCGGCATGTTTGAGATAGGAGACGATCTGCTCTATCGCCTCTTCCATACCATAAAAATCCTTGAACGCTGGATAGCGCGGCACGATCCGGTTGGAAAACAACCGGCTCAAGCGAGGGGTCAGGGAGGTATCGACCATCTCGGGTTCGCCGATGGCCAACAATAGTCGTTCAGCTGCGGAGGCGTAGCAGGTCTTATCTTTTTTGCAGAGGTCAAGAAACTCAGCCAGCGTGTATTCTTCTTCACGCGAGGCTTCATAACGACGTTGATAGTGATCGAAAATTCCCATGATCTTTCCCCCAAATCGCTTGTTACGGCCAGTCAGCGTTAAACCACCGCCTGGTGATGGCATCGACGGTCGCCTGATTAAAGACTAGTCGAGTCAAAAGTGGACTGAGAAATAAGCTATCGAGAAATAAGCACTTTTCAGGCCAACTTGTGGCATCGCCTCCTGTCTCCTGCAGCAGTATTGAGCTCCTAATCCTGTTGTGCCACCGTCGCGGGATGATGTCAAAGCGCATTTTGTCAGCATCTCGGTGGGTTTACGCTCCATCAACTGAGGGGCGCACGCTTTTGGTGCGTCGGTGTCGGTGCCGATTCCGGCCAAGGCGCTCCGAAATGGCTTCCGGGTGGGTATACTGTGCACGTCAGTCGTGAAATGGGTTTCCATCAAGGATCTTTAAGGCGTGAACTTTCTGGCGCATGTGTTATTAGCGGGGGCTAGGCCTTCGGATCAGATAGGGGGCTTGCTGGGGGACTTTGTCAAAGGGCCCCTGCCTTGTGGCTTGCCGCCGGAGTTGGCGCGCGGAGTCGCGCTGCACCGATTTGTGGATCGCTCAACGGACTGTCATCCGCTGTTTATTCGCAGCTGCCAGCGTATCAGCCCGGAGCGACGGCGGTTTGCCGGCATCATTATCGATATGGTGTATGACCATTTTCTGGCAACTCACTGGCTCTGTTATTGCGACATCCCTTTGGCACGCTACAGCCAGGATTTTTACCGGCTCCTGACCGAGTATTGGTCCTTTTTCCCGGAAGGAGCATTCAATATGTTGGCCGCGATGCAACGCCAAGACTGGTTGTGTGGGTATGCTGATTTGGCGATGATTGGTCGGTCGCTGGATCATATCAGCCGTGTTCGCTTGAAGCGTGCGAATAGCTTGGTCGGGGCAATTGTCGAGCTGGAGGCTCATTATGCGGGTCTGGAGCAAGATTTTCGTGGTTTTATGCCAGACATGCTGAGGGCCTGCAGGGAGTGGCAAGAGAATGAAACACTGGCCGGAGCGATGATATCCAGGAAATGAAGCTTGGCTTTTCGGTCCGATTATCGAATGATCGGGTCCCCACTGGCCACAACGAACCGCTATGACCCGTCCTGCGCCACCCCGTGCCTCCGCCCATCGCCGTACCGGATATCATATCTGGCTGCTGGTGTTGTTGGTGCATGTGACTGGTGTCGCGGCTATTTTCTGGTTAGCCAATCATCCAGGGAATGTGTTGCTTCAGGTCGCGCATGCTCCTGAAACCGCAATGTTGAAGGCGCGATGGCTTAGCGCCTCGAACATGAAAACTGATTCGCCGCAAAACCGAATTACGAAGTCAGCAGCATCCACGAGTCTATCGTTGCCTCAGGCTCCAACGCCCAGGGCTGCTCGAGCCGAGGCGATCCCATCAACCGTAGCCATACAACCGGATCGCCGCTCATCCCGGACATCGCTTAAACACTCAGCACCGCCATCACGGCGCTCCGCGTTACGTTCATCCACCCACTCTGCGGTGGATGATAAGGGCCGAAGAAAGCAGCAAATCCATCCCAAGCAGCAATACTCGAGCGTGGAACGCAGCAGGCCTGTCACGGATCCGCAAGCGTCAGTACTAGCTGCTGCCCAGCATTCGGCCAAGACTTCGCCTACACAGGGCGAGGCTTCAAGACCACAGACCCAATTTAGCCATCCGGTATCCTCTGCCTCCGCCCTTGCCGCGCCTCTCCTGGGCAAAACCTCGACTCAGCACGGCACAGATCCGAAGGCAGCCACCACAGTCTCCAATGTCAATAAAGAGCCCGGAGGCCCCGTGATCACCCAGGCTCGCTATCGGCAAGCGCCAGTGCCAGCAGAGTATCCCCCCTTGGCCCGGCGGCGAGGCATTGAAGGACGAGTTCTGGTTCAGGTGTGGCTGGATGAGCACGGCGAACAGCTCAAACGTGAAATCATCGAAAGCTCCGGCTCTGCGCTGCTGGATCAGGCGGCATTACGATCCGTGTCCCGCAATCAGTTTTTACCCCATACCCTCAATGGCGTAGGGCATGCAGCCCGATTACGTCTGCCCGTCATCTTCCGCTTGCACCCTTGACACCAATAAGCCGTGTGAGCGGCTTGATCCAGATCACCGAGAGTGTGATTCCGTACCACATTGGCTCCCTGAACTGTGCCTCATCGCCCATTTGTCACCATGAACGGCTGATAATCTTTTAGGCATTCGGTGATCTCGTTATGGCCTGTTGGGCAAAATCATCGTCTTCGCAACCGGGAGTCTAGCTATGAGTGATGTTGCGTTGTCGACCAGCCTGTTGGCTTTGGTCGCCGTTCTGGGATTGTGGTTTGGGAATCTGCGCTTCTATGGTGTCGGCCTGGGGATCGGCGGCGTGTTATTTGGCGGGATTGCTGTTGGCCATTTTGTCGGCTACTTCGGAGTCGAGCTGGATATGCATACCCTGCAGTTTATCCAGGAGTTTGGGCTGATCCTGTTTGTCTACACCATAGGTATCCAGGTCGGGCCCGGCTTTTTTTCCTCACTCCGGACCTCGGGTCTGAAGTTGAATCTGTTTGCCGCCCTGCTGGTGCTAGTCGGTTTTGTGGTGGTCTATCTGATCCACAAGCTTTTCAATGTGCCGTTGCCGGTTATTCTGGGGACCTACTCCGGTGCGGTGACCAATACACCATCTCTGGGGGCGGGACAGCAGATCCTCAATGAGTTGGGGGCACAACCGGGTGAGATGGGGGTCATGGGGATGGGTTATGCTGTTGCCTATCCATTCGGGATCTGCGGCATCCTGTTGACCATGTGGTTGGTGCGCCTGGTATTCAAGATCAATATCGAACGTGAAGCGCGGCATTTTGAGCAGCTGAGCGGGCAAAATAAACGCAATCTGCAAACCATGAATCTGGCGGTGCGTAATCCGAATCTGGATGGTTTGATGCTGCAGGAGATCCCCAGTCTGGAAGATGGACAGGTGATCTGTTCACGTTTGAAGCGAGGGGAGGCGTTGATGGTCCCCCATGCCACGACCCGGATCCAGCTCAACGATCTGGTTCATCTGGTCGGTGAGCCCGAGGCGCTGAAACGGGTGCGTTTGGTTATTGGTGAAGAAGTCGAGACATCACTATCGACACAGGGCACTGATTTGCGTGTGGTACGAGTGGTCGTCACCAATGAGCAGGTATTGAGCAAGACCATTCAGGAGCTGGATCTGAAGCTCAAGTATGATGTTGTTGTGTCGCGGCTGAACCGGGCTGGCATCGAACTGGTACCCAGCAACCACTCCTCCTTGCAATTTGGCGACATTCTCAATCTGGTCGGGCGTGCCGAAGCCATTGAGGCGGTGGCAAACCTGGTGGGTAACGCGCAGCAAAAATTACAACAAGTCCAGATGCTCCCTGTGTTTATCGGCATAGGTCTCGGGGTGGTGCTCGGTTCAGTCCCATTTTACGTGCCCGGTTTTCCGGCTGCACTGAAACTGGGGCTTGCCGGCGGCCCTCTGGTGGTGGCGCTGATCCTGTCTCGGATTGGCAGTATCGGTCCCTTGTATTGGTTTATGCCTCCCAGCGCCAACCTCGCTCTTCGCGAGTTGGGGATCGTGTTGTTCCTTGCTGTGGTGGGATTGAAAGCCGGTGGCAATTTTGTTGAAACCCTGGTGCAAGGAGATGGCGTGCTCTGGATGGGATTCGGTGTGGCTATTACCTTGATCCCGCTTTGTTTGGTCGCGGTGTTGGCGCGTTGGTTGGCGGGAATGAATTACCTGACGCTCTGCGGTCTGCTGGCGGGGTCGATGACAGATCCACCCGCACTGGCATTTGCCAATAACATGCATCCAACCAGCGAAGCGTCCTCGTTGGCTTATGCAACCGTGTATCCACTGGTGATGTTTTTACGGATCCTTTCGCCCCAGATCCTGGCTATCTTGCTCTGGGTCGGGGGATAGCGAATATCACAGCAGATAACGGGGCCCTTGCGGCCCCGTTTTCAATTCAAGCGCTCGACTTTGAGCCATACGTGCTGCTGCCTGGTATTGCGCTGGTTGCTGGAGCCAGCCAAACCGCTTTGTTGTTGATTACTGCTGATTTCTCCGCCGCCCAGCGGTATCCATGTACCAAGCGGGCCTCGGATGACTGTGCTCAGATTAGCCTGTTCAATCTGGTTACCGTTGAGTTGCTGTTGCAGGGGCGAAATACTCATCTCGACCTGGTCGCCAATGAGCCGGGGCAGGGCGGTAAAACCGGTGCCCACATCGACATATTCAATCGTGTCGGTCAGAACCAGTTGATGGTTTTGACGCTGGATCTGACGCATGGCCAACGGCAGGGATTGTCCCAGGTAGATTTGTGCCGCAGCCCCTTCAACCGTTTGCACCTGTTGGCTGCTCTGGCTGTTACTCTGTTTTTGGTCATTCTGCACAGAGCCCTCAAGCTGGATTTGGGAGTTGTCGCCCAGTTGAATGCTGCCTTGCTGGATCGACAGACCGCGCTCATCAGCTCGGAAAACATTTCCCTGACGTACCGAGATCAGTAATCGCTGCAGCGGCTTATCGATGGCGGCAAGTACCGTTTGCAGCTCGGCGAGATTTTCCGGTGTGGTCCGGACGAACAGCTGATTACCCGTGCCGACAATAGAGCCGCCCGGACTGACCAGCGGTTCCAGTGTGGGGAGAACCTGCTCGGGTAAACGATGGTGCAGTGGAAGTATGGTGATCTCTTCGGCAGATAGCGTGTACGAAGCCATCAGGAGTAATGCAAATAGATAGCGCAGCATGGTGACTCCAGTTAAAAAACTCTGGTTCGAGTTTAACATGCCCACTACAGATACACCTTTATCCAGCGTCTACGAGAGAGTACTTCCAACGACTCATAAAATGTGATCCGTACTAGTCGCAGCGACACGCAATCAGCCTATAGTTAGACCTAGGTGTTGATCGAATGAGGGGGATTCATCATGGATTTAAGTGCCTATTTACGAATGGACGCCACCATACTGCTCGGAATTATCAATGAAAAACTGCGTCTGGAATGCGATAGTCTGGATGAACTGCTGGCCATGTTCAATTTCGATCGCCAGCAACTAGCGCAGCGCATGGGAGAAATCGGCTATCACTATGACCCGGTTTGTAATCAATTCCGCGCAAACTAGGCTTTTATTCGAATGTGATTCTGAGCGCCTCGGCGCTCTTTTTTTGTGATTGAATTTACAAGAAAAATAGGATTTTTACGCCGTCGACTGCCAGAGCTTGCAGCCGACTGGGTGGAACCTGTCAGATATTGCCAGTTCTCGGGGGTTACATTGACTTTCGAGTGAAAGCTTAGAACAATCTAAGGACTCAGAACGTATATATTCAGTCAATGTTCTGTCTGGTGATAGAGTGGAGGTGAATATGGATGCCAAAGAGGTGGTGCTGGCATTTTGGCAGCGGATGGATTTAAACGATTTTTTTGGTGCTACTGAATGGCTGGGCGATAACTTCGAATGCACATGGCCTCAATCTGGAGAAGTTGTCCAGGGGGCGTGGAACTACGCGATGATCAATATTCACTATCCATCGTTTGGTCCTTGGCAATTCAAGATCGAGAACTTGCTAGTGCAGGGCGATCAGGTGGTCACGAATGTGTTTATATCCGATGGTGTCCAACAAGCCAGAGCGATCACTTTCAGTACGGTGCACAAGGGCAAGATCGTCAAGCAACTGGAATACTGGCCAGAGAGCTTCATGGCTCCTCCTTGGCGTAGTCAGTGGATTTACCGCTCAGGACAACCCGCCGCAGAAGTTTTGCCTCCTATCGAGCGCGCACATTGCATCAGTTCAGAGCAATAGTAACTTTCAGCTAATGACGCTAGACCCGGTTCCAATAGTCACCGGGTAGCGGTTGCTCGCGCATTTAACGTAATAAATGCGATTGTGAATCTTCTGGTGTCAGCTGTTATATCACGAGCGCCTTTCGACACTGATTATTTCCAGCCGAACTAAAGGGCTTCTGTTGCCATCAGGAGCCGGCAGCCAAAGCGTGCGAAATGGTCGAGTCTGCTGGGTTCGTAGATAGGTATCGGGGAGCCGGTATTCGGCCTGCCAGAACGAAACCTCATGCTGCGCCAACAACTGGCCCTGCTGGGAGTAGAAGCTGACCAGCCCCAGGATCTTGACCACGCTGCCGGTGGCCAGGTTGCTGACTTGAATGTTCAGTCCCAACTGATCGTCATTTTTTTGCGTGCTCTGCAGGGTTAATTTGACACCATCTGCGGCTATGGTGCCGAGCATGGCCGGATCGGCGATGGCTTGCGGGGTGAGTACGGCAGATGGAGTCGGCGTACTGGTTGCGCCAGAGCTCTGGGCTACCGGTGCGGATTTGGCGGACACCTCGGTGAGGACATAGCTCCAGGTGAAATCATCATGGATCTGGATCTGGCGGCCATCCGGGAGCTTGGTTTCTGACAGGACTGCGGCCTGGCTGATACTGTTCGCCAACAAGGATAACAGCAGGATAGAAGGTGCTTTCATAGGGCTCTCTGAGGATGAACTGTGGTCATTGATCCGGGAGTATATCGGCATGGGGATCGGCAAACCACGATGGAATGCATGGTGCTGTGATGGTAGGGCGGTGACAGGGATCGCGCGATCGCCGGGAAAAATATTGCTGATCCGACTTGTGTCGGTGGATCCAGTCACGGCATACTCGAGCCCATCTTGTCGGAGTGCCCCACTGGGCTGAGACCGTTAATTCGGGATCCGTTGAACCTGATCAGGCTAGAACCTGCGAAGGGATACAAGGGTAAGGCATCAGAGTTTCCCCTCTTCTCGTGATCTGGAATGTCCGGATGCAAGCAGAGCAACTCCTTGCCGCAACCGGCTATACCGCGGTTGAAATCTGCACATCACAGATTGTTACTCCCAGCCAACACGACTCCAGACAAGCAAATCACGCCCTCTTTTTAATAAGGTGAATTTTGCTATGTCGACCTCTATCTCTACGGCCATATCTTCCGAGTCTACCAGCTCCCCATCGCCTTCACGTCGCGTCCGGCGGGAGCAGGCACACCACTACATTACCCAGCTGGCAGGGCAGACATTTCCCAATTCAGACCGGATCTATCTGCCGGGATCGCGCGCTGATATCCGGGTGCCGATGCGACGCATCCACCTGGCACCATCACTGGTGGGCGGCTCATCCGATGCACCGCGCTATGAGCCCAATGCCCCCGTATTGATCTATGACACCGCAGGCGCCTACGGTGATCCGGAGCAGCCGATTGATGTGACTCGAGGTCTCCCCGCACTGCGAGCAGCGTGGATTGCCGAGCGTCAGGATACCGAGATCATTCCGCAACCCACCTCGGATTACACCCGGACACAACAAGACAACCTGGCGCCTCAGGTTCCGGTCATGCAACGGCGAACTGACCTGCGCCGGGCCAAGGCGGGGGCTTGTGTCACTCAGTTACATTATGCGCGAGCCGGCATCATCACCCCGGAGATGGAGTTTATTGCGCTACGGGAAAATCAGCGCCAGCTGGCAGCAGGCGAACAGGGGATCACCGCCGAATTTGTGCGTGCCGAGGTCGCGGCCGGGCGCGCCATTATTCCGGCTAACATCAATCATCCTGAGGCCGAGCCCATGATCATTGGCCGCAATTTTCTGGTCAAGATTAACGCCAATATCGGTAATTCAGCGGTGAGCTCTTCCATTGAGGAAGAGGTGGAGAAACTGGTCTGGTCCACCCGCTGGGGTGCGGATACCGTGATGGATTTGTCGACTGGGCGTCATATCCATCAGACCCGGGAATGGATACTGCGCAATAGCCCGGTGCCGATAGGCACAGTCCCCATGTATCAGGCGCTGGAAAAGGTCAACGGCATCGCTGAACACCTCAGTTGGGAGGTGATGCGGGATACCCTGCTCGAACAGGCCGAGCAGGGTGTGGATTATTTCACCATCCACGCCGGTCTGCTGCTGGCTTATGTGCCGATGACGGCCAAGCGGGTTACCGGGATCGTCTCCCGGGGGGGCTCTATCATTGCCAAATGGTGTCTGGCCCATCACCAGGAAAATTTCCTGTATCAGCACTTCCGCGATATCTGCGCCATCTGTGCCCAGTACGATGTGGCGCTCTCGCTGGGCGATGGTTTGCGGCCAGGCTCGATTGCGGATGCCAACGATGAGGCGCAATTTTCCGAGCTCAGAACTCTGGGGGAATTGACCCAAATTGCTTGGGAATATGACGTTCAGGTGATGATCGAAGGGCCGGGTCACGTGCCCATGCATCTCATCAAGGAGAACATGGATGAGCAGCTCAAGCATTGTCATGGCGCGCCATTTTATACCCTGGGACCACTGACCACCGATATAGCGCCTGGGTATGACCATTTCACCTCCGGCATTGGTGCCGCCATGATTGGCTGGTTCGGCTGCGCCATGCTCTGCTATGTGACGCCCAAAGAGCACTTGGGATTGCCGAACAAGGAGGATGTCAAGCAAGGTCTGATTGCTTACAAGATTGCCGCCCATGCCGCCGACTTGGCCAAGGGTCACCCTGGGGCCCGCCTGCGGGATGATGCCATGTCCAAGGCGCGTTTCGAGTTTCGTTGGGAGGACCAGTTTAATCTGGCCCTGGATCCAGAGACGGCGCGCGCTTATCACGATGCGGACTTGCCGCAAGAGTCCGGTAAGGTCGCGCATTTTTGCTCCATGTGTGGTCCCAAATTCTGCTCGATGAAAATCAGTCAGGAAGTGCGGGATCTGGAAGCCGCCAAATTGGCACAACAGCAACAAGCGGGCATGGCCGAACAGGCTTCGCGGTTTCGTGAACAGGGCGCCGAACTATACCAACCACAGCCAGTAGGCGGACTTGAGGTACAGGCATGAGCAAGCCACATGAGACTTATCCGGTGAGCCCGCGGCCGATTGTCTGGAGCATTGCGGGCTCGGATTCTGGCGGGGGGGCCGGTATCCAGGCCGATCTGCTGACCTGTCAGCAATTGGGGGCACATGGCTGCTCGGTGATTACGGCCATCACGGCACAAAATTCCACCCGGGTGATCGGTGTCGACGCCGTGTTGATGCAAACCTTTGTCAGTCAGCTCGATGCCTTGGAGGCCGATCTACCGGCCGACGGGATCAAGATTGGGCTGTTGCCCTCGCGCCTGCACTTGGAGGTTCTTGCCAAGCGATTGGCGCATTGGCGAGCCAGCAAGGTTGACTCAACCTCGTCCCAGAACGTGGCATCCGGCAAGACTCCGTTCGTGGTTTATGATCCGGTGGCCATCGCCAGTGTGGGTCAGGCCATGGCGAGCCCGGACTTGCTCCAGAGCGTGGATATGCTGTTTGCGCAGCTGGATTTGCTCACCCCCAACCAGCCCGAGCTAGAGCGCTTGACCGGCGTTGCCATCTCGTCGCCCCAGCAGTTGGTGGACGCGGCGCAGCAACTGCGTCGCCGCGGTCTCAAGGCGGTGCTGGTCAAAGGGGGGCACGCCAGCTGGCAAGGGGATTGGTGTCTGGATTATTTCTGCGATGAGCAGCAGAGCTTCTGGCTGGCGCTGCCACGACTGGACACCCGGCATGGGCACGGCACCGGCTGTTGTTACGCCTCAGCGATTGCCGCACTGGTGGCGCAGGACTATGAGCTAGTCGATGCCATTACCCTGGCCCGCGCCTATGTGCAACAAGGGCTAGCAGCAGCCCAAGGTATCGGGCAGGGGCCTGGGCCGATTGCCCATCTCGGCTGGCCTGTGACGCGAGAGTATTTTCCGCAGTTAGTGCTGCCGGGCAGTGCCTTGTCCCGGAGATTAGGACTATGCGGTGTATCGCCGCTCGGTTTTGCAGCGACGGAGGCATCGACTGCCAGCTTGCCCACCGAGTCATTTGCACCATGTCCGCGCCGGCTAGGGCTCTATCCGGTGGTGGATTCAGCGGTCTGGATCGAAAAATTACTGGCCTGGGGCGTGCGTACCGTGCAACTGCGCATCAAGGATCCGTACCATCCCCGATTGGAGCAGGAGATCCAGGAGGCTATCGCCTTGGGCCAGCAGTATCAGGCCCGGGTGTTTATCAACGACTATTGGCAACTGGCCATTCGGCATGGTGCCTATGGCGTGCATCTGGGGCAGGAGGATCTGCTACAGGCCGACCTGGCGGCTATTCAGCGTGCCGGACTACGGCTGGGGCTCTCAACCCATGGCTACCATGAACTCGCCTGTGCCCTGGCTCTGCGCCCTTCCTACATCGCGCTAGGCCATATTTTCCCCACGACCACTAAGCAGATGCCCTCGGCACCCCAGGGGCTGCTGCGGCTCAGCCGCTACGCGGAGCTGTTGTCGGATGTTCCTACGGTGGCGATTGGCGGTATTAGCCAAGCCCGGGTCCCGGTAGTGCTCGCGACAGGTGTTGGCTCGGTGGCCTTGGTCACGGCGATCACCGAGGCCGTCGATCCGCATGGGGTGACTCGCGCCTTGCTGGCACTGGTGGGGACAGGGGATGCCCTGTCGCCGGATGCCGCGCTGTCTGATGCAGTTGTGTCCTATGTCGTCGCCACACCGATGGCGAGCCTAGCTGCTGCGCAAGCCAGCTATCCTGACCAGCGCCTGCAGCAAGAGCAGAGCCCTAGATCCGTGGAGGCTTGCCATGACTGATCACTCGCAAATGGAACGCTTGTCAACGACAGGGGCTTCTGCGGCAAAGGATGAGATGAGTTGGCGTCGCTACGGCCGGCAGATGTTGCTGCCAGAAATTGGCGAGCCCGGGCAACAACGCCTGGGGCAAGCCCGGGTGCTGATCATCGGCTTGGGGGGGCTGGGCTCACCGGCGGCCCTCTATTTGGCCGCAAGCGGTGTTGGCCAGCTCTGGCTGAGCGATGACGATGTGGTGGCGACAAGCAATTTGCAGCGTCAGATCCTGTACACATCTGCCGATCTGCAGCAACCCAAACGCAACGCCGCCCGCAAGCGTCTGGCGCAGCTTAATCCGAATATCAGATGTTATGCCGCTGCGGCTCTTACTGAGTCAAATGGAAGCCAGCTGTTACAACCAGATGGTCAAGCCGTCGATCTGGTACTGGACTGCTCCGACAACATGACCACACGTCAACTGCTTAATCGCGGCTGTGTCGAGTTGCAGATCCCGCTGCTCAGTGCCGCCGTCTCAGGTTGGCAAGGCTCCTTGCTGTTGTTCGATTATCGCCCGAACGCCATCTCGGAAAACGAGCATGATCCTGGTTGTTACCACTGTCTGTATCCATTGCAGGAGGAACCAGCCTTGAACTGTCAGAGTGCCGGAATTATCGGGCCGCTTGCCGGGATGGTCGGCGCACTGCAAGCATTGGAGGCGATGAAATTCCTGCTTGGCCTGCCGAGCCCGGCAGTCGGGCACCTGCAGCAGGTTGATGTCCTCAGTGGCCGTTGGCAGCGCGTCGCCTTGCGGGCCGATCCCTGCTGCCCCGTCTGTCGCCCACCGAATCCCCCCACCGCAAAGAACCATGTAATGCCGATAGCCACAGAATCGATGGAGCACCGCCGATGAACTTTGTATTAAATGGCCAGCCTCGGGTTTGGCAACCGGAACTGACGCTGGAGACGTTACTGCGGCAGGAGGGCTATATCGGCCACATGCCGGAAGCGGACGCTGGCAGTTGCACCGCGTCAATTCGTGCCGGTGTGGCTGTTGCCATCGGGCAACAGGTGGTACCGCGTTCAACCTGGGCACAACGGCTTGTTGCGCCAGAGGATGAGATTGAACTATTCCAAGCGATCGCAGGAGGCTAACCATGGCTGACCAATCGAGGACGACACCGCTGATCATTGCCGGTCGGCGATTCGGCTCCCGGCTCTTCACCGGGACGGGTAAGTTTGCCTCGGCACAGATGATGTCGAGCGCGATTGCGGCATCCGGCTCCGAGCTGGTGACCATGGCCTTGCGCCGGGTTCAACTGGAGAGACAGGACGAGCAGATCCTGGCGCCCTTGACGCAATTGGGGGTACATCTGCTGCCGAACACCTCCGGGGCCAGAACGGCAAAAGAGGCTGTCTATGCTGCTCATCTGGCCCGTGAGGCCCTCGGAACGAATTGGGTGAAGCTGGAGATCCATCCCGATGCGCGCTACCTGATGCCCGATCCCCTTGCCACTCTGCAAGCGGCCGAGCAACTGGTGGCCGATGGCTTTGTGGTGTTGCCTTACTGCAGCGCGGATCCCGTGTTGTGCAAGCATCTGGAGGCGGTGGGGTGTGCGGTTGTGATGCCACTCGGGGCAGCGATTGGCTCAAACCAGGGGCTCAGCACCCGGGAGATGCTGAAAATCATCATCGAGCAATCTGGCGTTCCTGTGGTGGTTGATGCCGGCATTGGGGCTCCTTCCCATGCGGCCGAGGCCATGGAGCTGGGGGCGGATGCGGTCCTGGTCAATACCGCGATTGCCGTCGCCAGCCAGCCGCAGCAGATGGCGCAGGCGTTTCGTCTAGCCGTCGAGGCCGGAAGGTTGGCCTATGAGGCGGGTCTGGCGTCGAGGCGCATGGTGGCCGAGGCATCCAGCCCATTGAGTAGTTTTCTGGCTTCCTTAAGCTGAGGAGTGGCGATGAGCTTTTACGATATCTGGCAACAGCTGGATTGGACAGGGTTGCAACAGGCCATCACGGAATCAACCCCGGCGGATGTCGAGCGGGCCTTGCATCGCGAGCGCCGGGATCTGACGGATTTTGCCGCGCTGATCTCGGTCGCGGCCGAGCCTTTTTTGCCGCAGATGGCGGCCGAGGCGGAGCGATTGACGCGGCAGCGCTTCGGACAAGGTGTCAGCATGTATTTGCCGCTCTATTTGACCAATCTATGTGCCAATGACTGCAGTTATTGCGGTTTTTCCATGAGCAATAAACTCAAGCGCAAAGTCCTGGATGAGGAGGAAGTTCGTGCCGAATGTGCGGTGATCCAGCAGATGGGCTATCAGAATCTATTGCTGGTCACCGGTGAGCATGAGACCAAGGGGGGGATGGACTATTTCCGGCGCATGTTGCCGGTCGTCAAACCCTATGCCAGTTACCTGATGATGGAAGTTCAGCCCCTCGACACCGAAGAGTATCGCGAGCTGATTGAATTAGGGCTGGATGCAGTCATGGTGTATCAGGAGACCTACCATCCAGCCACCTACGCCGAACACCACCTGCGAGGCAAGAAGCAGGACATGCGTTGGCGGATGGAGACTCCGGATCGACTCGGTGCGGCTGGCATCGACAAGATCGGACTGGGCGCTCTGCTCGGGCTTGCTGATTGGCGTACCGACTCCTTGATGCTGGCCCATCATCTTGAGTATCTGCGCAAACGCTACTGGACCAGTCGCTACTCGATGTCGTTTCCGCGGTTGCGTCCCTGTACCGGCGGTTTCAATCCTGGACATCCGATGAGCGACCGGCAACTGGTGCAACTGATCTGCGCCTGGCGGTTGCTGGATCCGGAATTGGAGCTCTCGCTCTCAACCCGTGAGTCGGCTGAGTTTCGTGATGGCGTGATCCCGTTGGGGATCACCAGCGTCAGCGCGGGGTCCAGTACCCAACCCGGGGGGTATGTCCGCCCTCAACAAGAATTGGAACAATTTGCCATTCATGACGATCGTCCCGCCCGGCGAGTGGCCAGTTCAATCCGCGATGCTGGCTTGGAGGTGATCTGGCGTGAAGCCAGTGCGCGGGACTGGAGTCGATAACTCATAGTGCTCTGACGTTGCAAAATGCAGCCCGAGGGTCCTGGTGTTGCAATTTGCACAGCAAAAAGCCTCTCCGGAGGCTTTTTTTGGATCAATTTTCCCCGAAACGGCTCTTTGGGGCCTGGCATGACCTTTGCGATAGCCTCAGGAGTTGGCAAGCAAAGCGCAGACTGTCTGCGTACTCGTGGAGGTTCATCATGAAAAACCAGCTGTCCTTTTTGGAGTCGACTCAAGTCCTGACTCTGGAAGGGGACTTTGATGCTCTGGCCTGTGAAGAGTTAACGCCGATCCTGGAACGTATGCCGGGATGCGCGGAGGAGGTGCTGGTCGATATGAGCCAAGTGCACTTCATTGATTCATCCGGCATCGGAGCCTTGGTGTTTCTCTACAAACGATTGCTCAACGCCGGTTGTTATCTGCATCTGGTGTGTAGACCCGGTCAACCCAGAGAGCTGCTGCGACTGCTGCATATCGATCGCAGTGTGCCTTGCTATGGCTCGGTGACCGATTATCAGCAGGGGATAACGGATGGTACCGTATGAGTGTGTATCCTGGCGCTCGGCTCATCTGGCAATGCCATGGTTGCGCGACGCTTCAGGGGATCCGTTTTTTGCGCCAGGAGTTGGCGGCTATGCTGGTGACTCTGGGCATGGCGCCTGACTGCCAACAACAGTTACTGCTGGGCATCAGCGAGCTGATGACCAACGTGGTGCGCCATGCCAAGCCATCAGCCCATCGAATACATCTCGTCCTGTGCCGGCAACACAAGGTCATCTGGTTGCAGTTGGAGGATGACGGTGGCGCCTTTGATCCCATCAGGCACGCTCATCTGGCCTACCGAACCTGGCATCAGGGGGCGAGGTTGCGGGTCTCGGGCTATGGCCTGGCGTTGTTGAGGGCCACTCTTCCGGCACTACGCTATCAACGCGTGGTGGGTACCAATCGCTACAGCTTGCCACTGGCCGCATGAAACAACGGTTGGTGAGGCCTCGGCCAACTATGATCCCATTAACACAAGCAGAATAAGACGCTGCTCTTGCTTGTTGTTGCTCCAGCTCTCTGTTAGACCCAATAGAGCAACCTGTTGACCGGAGCATCGTCATGACTTCTTCTCGTCCCCTGATTTTTTTGGTTGAAGACAGCCTGACCCTAGCCTTGCTGTATCAGGATTATCTGCGTAGCGAGCCGTTTGACGTGGTGCATTTTGCCCGGGGATTACCGGTTCTCGAGCAACTGGAAAAACAGTTGCCCCAGGTTGTGCTGCTGGATTTGGAACTGCCGGATATCTCGGGGATGGAGATACTGCGTTTTATCAATGAACGACATATTCCCTGTACCGTGGTGATGGTGACAGCCCATGGCTCGGTAGATATAGCGGTCGATGCCATGCGTCAGGGCGCCTTTGATTTTCTCACCAAGCCATTTGATGGCAAGCGATTGTGCACCACGGCGCGTAACGCGGCCCGCCACCAGCAACTCACCTATCTGGTCGAGACCTATCGCGCCAACTATGACCGGAATGAGTTCGGTGGCTTCATTGGTGGCTCCCTGGCTATGCAGGGGGTCTACCATATGTTGGAAAGCGCGGCCCCGAGTAAGGCTACTGTCTTCATCACCGGGGAAAGTGGTACCGGTAAAGAGGTGTGTGCCGAAACCCTACATAAGCTCAGTCCGCGGCGAGATCAACCATTGGTGGTGCTCAATTGCGCGGCTATTCCGCGGGACTTGATTGAAAGCGAAATCTTCGGTCATGTGAAAGGGGCATTTACCGGTGCGCTCGCCGATCGGCTGGGGGCCGCGGCGCGCGCGGACGGTGGAACCCTTTTCTTGGATGAAATTTGCGAGATGGAGCTGGATCTGCAAAGCAAGCTGCTGCGGTTTATCCAGACCGGGAGTTATCAGCGGGTCGGTGGTAGCAAGCTGGATACGGTGAATGTGCGCTTTGTGTGTGCGACCAATCGGGATCCCCTGGTCGAGGTGCAAGCCGGACGTTTTCGTGAGGATCTCTACTATCGTTTGCACGTGATCCCGGTGGTGCTACCACCGCTGCGGGAGCGGGGTGAGGATGTGTTACAGATTGCCCGGCAGTTTCTCCGCCAGTTTTCTGCCGAAGAGGGCAAGCACTTCACCGGCTTCAGTCATGAAGCTGAATCCATACTGCTCGGCTATACGTGGCCGGGTAATGTCCGTCAGTTGCAGAATGTCATCCGCAATGTTGTCGTGTTGCATGAAGGGGATGTGGTGCAACCGGGCATGTTACCGCCGCCCTTGAATCAATGGATCCCCGCTGAGCGTTTCACTCGGGAAGCTCCCGCTGATTTACCCGTTGCAGACTCACCGATCCGGCCCATGTGGTTGGTGGAAAAAGAGACGATCGAACATGCGATTAACCAATGCGGGGGTAACATTCCTCAGGCTGCCAGCCTGCTGGAGTTGAGCCCCTCGACCATCTATCGCAAGCGACTGGCATGGGAGTCCGGGGAGCATTAACCGGATGGGAGTAATCTGCTCTTGTCATTGCATGCTATCGAGGAGCAGGCCCAACTCATCCGCGTCCCAGTGTTTCGAGCTGGATCCGGAGGGTGAGTTAATCCTTTGTTCCAGGCCCGAGCCACGAGGCGGTGTCACCGGGTTATGTGAAGGATGTGGGGGTGGCCCTCCGACTATGGGGAGTAGTTCGCACAGCTCATGCATGGTATCGATCCGGCTGAGCAAGGGCTTGAAACACGGAAGTCCCTTAAAATGAGCCGTCACGACCAAAGGATTATCACTGCGCAAGGCCCACTCCAGTTGCAGGGGAGGACATTGGCAGATTTCTGCCGTGTTGTGGTAAGGCATCAGGGTGACTTGCCAATGTTGCAGATAAGCCGGTAACTGTTCGACACTCTTTTCTCCGAGCCAGAACACGTTACGTTGCTGCAACAGGCGATCCAGATGCGGACTCTGACGGGGGCCGATCAAGACCCAATACCAGTCGGGACGGCGTTTAGCTGCGCTTTCCAGTAATTCCCAGTCCAGTTGTTCCGACAAGGGACCATGAAAACCGATGATGGGGCGCCCCTTGGGCAGGTCACGAGGACGAGATTGCCAGGAGGTCTTGTTTTCATGATGCAGCAACACCGTCTTGTAGGCGGGTAACTTGGCCGCCTGTTGCCGGGAGGGGGCAATCAGCAGACTGGCTTTGGCGATCAGTTGCGTTTCAAGCCACTGCGCCGAATCGTCATCTGGCCGGGGGAGCGAGTATTCATCCCGATAATAGACGATCGATTGAATTCCTAAATTTTCTGCCAGACGGTTGGCGTCCGGATTTAAAAATACCAACACGGGGGCATGCATGTTCAGGTAGTGCTGGGTATCGCGAATTTGCTTTGCCAGCCAGAATTGACGCAGCCCCTGCAACCAAGAGATGTCGCTGCCGAATGGCGAGCGAAGATTCAGATGGTAGATGGGGGATGGGGCAGTCTCGGAACCGGCACGGGTAGCAACCCATAACACCTTGCGACTCTTGGCCAGGCGTAAAAACAGCTCCCGGCTGGAAGCTGGGCAACTGAGCCAATCGGTAGCGATAATAATCAGATCTCGTTTTTGTTTCATATGTGCCCCCAATCCCGCTAGTGATGAAGCCGGGTATACAGGATTAAGCAGGAATGATGCCAAGATGTGGCCGTGAAATTAATGGTTATATTTCATATTGATAGATATTTCTGATGCAAGAGTGGCGGAGTGGACGCCGCTGCAAATTGCAAATTGCAGTGACAGATCGCGAATCGCAGATTGGGGTGTTCTCATCAAATCCTGCGGCCAGATGTGATCCTGTTTGAAAAATGACAAGGTTTAGTGGCGGGATTGTCGACTATGGGTGAAACAATAACATGGGCATGAGTTAGTCCACATGGGGATGGTCTGAGGCTATGAATGAGTCAGAGCAAGGAGTGGTTATGCAGATCGCGTTTGTAGCCGAAGATTCTTTAGCCGACATAGAGCACCATCTTCGCAGCCTGCTGGCCAGATCTGATGTGAATGGTATTTTGCTCATGGTCGCTTCCGGGAATACATTCCCTGCTTCGTCTCTGGAGCCGTTGCTCACGCATGCCAACAAGCCGATTTTTGGGGGCATTTTTCCATCTGTGATGTGGGAAGGCGAGCAGTATGGCACCGGAGCCGTGATGCTGGGTCTGAGCTGTGAGGTTCGTTGGGCGGTTCTTGAGGATTTGCATCAGGAGAGCCTGGAAGCCTCCTTGCAGGAGGCTCTAGCGCTGGATGATGGCGCGCGCGAAACGCTGTTTACCTTCGTTGACGGTTGTTCCGGTGAGATCAACAAACTGATTGCAGCCCTGTTCAATCAATATGGATTGGAGCTCAATTACATTGGCGGTGGATGTGGAACCGCATCTTTCGAGTCTGTTCCTTGTGTCATAACCCCGTTGGGTGTGTTGCAGAACGCGGCCGTTCTCGCACTGGCGCGTTGTCATAGCGGTGTTGGCGTGGCTCATGGCTGGCAACCGATCTCCGGGGCTTTCAAGGTCACCGAAGCCGATGGTAATCGGATTATCTCTCTGGATTGGATACCGGCGTTCGAGGTGTATCGGCAGGTGGTTGAATCCCATGCTGGAGTCTCGTTCGCAGAAGCCGATTTTCGTGATCTGGCCAAAGCCTACCCGTTTGGTATTGCCAAATTGGGTCAGGAGATGGTGATTCGGGATCCAGTGCAGTGTCTCGACGGCAGCTTGTTATGTGTCGGCGAGGTGCGGCGAGGCGCCTATGTTCATGTGATGCATGGTAAAGCCGCAGAGCTGATCCAGGCTGCACGCCAAGCCAGTGAGCTGGCATCGACATCATTTGGCCAGTCCAGTCCCGGAGCCATGCTATTTGTTAACTGTGTCTCTCGCTCCCTGTTTTTAGGAACCGATTTTTCACACGAAATGGCGGCGGTACGTCAGAGTGGGTTGCCGATGATGGGGGCGCTAACCTTGGGGGAGATCGCCAACAGCGGGCAGGATTATCTGGAGTTGTTTAACAAGACATCGGTTGTGGGGTTACTCTGAACATGGCCAATACCAGTCTGATCGAACAGGAAGTTCTGCACGAGATCGCGATGTCGATTGGCATCAGCCTTGATTTGGGTGACATGCTGCGGGAGTGTTTACCTATCTTCGTCCGGGGATTGGGTTGTTGTACGGCGGCTGTCCTCTTGCAGGATGGGGAATGTGGTTTCTTCACCCCCAAATGCATATTGCCCCATGCGGCCATGCGCAACCGTGGTTTGCATCAGGCCATGGCCAAGGCCATCGACTTGCATACCTCGGATCAGGCGTTTGCCATCCCGCTTATGGAGCAAGCCGAACAGCATCTTTACTATGCTTGGCGCCTCAAAGAAACCGGCATTCTGCTGTTAGGGCGTAGCAATGCGTTTGCCTATCCGCTGTATATGGAGGTTGGCCCTTTGGTGGACAAGCTGGCTTTCGCCATCCAGGCCTGCGAGCAATATGACTCGCTCCGGATTGCCAAACAAGCCATGGCCAAGGCGCGAGACGAGGCCGAATCGGCGAATAAGGCGAAAAGTTATTTTCTGGCCACTATGAGCCACGAGATCCGGACCCCTCTCAATGCGGTACTCAATCTCTCTGAACTTCTGGCCGAAACTCAGCTCAGTGATCAGCAACATCGTCTACTCAACGGCATCTGTTCGGGAGGACAGGCGCTGCTGCAACTGGTCAATGATGTGTTGGATTTTTCAAAAATAGAGGCCGGGAAGCTGGAATTCACCCCCGAGCCCTTTCACTTGGGCTCACTCCTGGACGGGGTGCGGGATCTATATGGTAAACAGGCAACCGAGAAGGGATTGAGCTTCGAATTTAAACTGGATCCACAGTTACCGGACGTGATAGAGGCTGATCCTTCCCGTCTGCGGCAGATCCTGCACAATCTATTATCGAATGCCCTCAAATTCACCGACCACGGATTCATTCGCGTTGCTGTGACTCCAGAGCCTCTGGCTCCCGGGGCGCAGCAGTTGCGTTTCATGGTGGAAGATAGCGGGATTGGTATCGCCGAAGAGCACCAGGCGGGTTTGTTTCAGGAGTTTCATCAGCTGGATTCTGGTCTAAACCGCCGCTTTGGTGGGACGGGTCTTGGCCTTGCGATCGTGGCTCGACTAGTAGATGGCATGAAGGGCACCTTAGGGATGAGTTCCCGCCTGGGGGAGGGAAGCCGTTTTTGGTTTGTGCTTCCGGTGTTGACCACCCGCACCCTGACAGCCCCTCATCCACTACCTCTGCCCACGCCAGGCGGCAATATTCTCCTGGTGGAGGACAGTCCTACCAATCAAATGGTGGCTTGTGCGTTGCTAGAAAAGCTGGGCTGCCAGGTGACCGTTGCCGAGAGCGGGGCCCAGGCGATTGCCGCGGTACAAGGTCAAGTGTTCGATCTGGTTCTGATGGACATTTCTATGCCGGGAATGGATGGCATGGAGGCCACTCGGCGGATCCGCCAGCTGGGGGCAGACTATGTGCAACTGCCTATTGTGGCGATGACCGCTCATGCCCTTGCGCAAGACAGAGCCAGCTGCCTGGCGGCGGGAATGAATGATTACCTGAGCAAGCCGCTGCAACGGGAACGACTGCAGGATGTGGTCAGCCGGTGGTTAGGGCCGACTCCACTCACGGGTCATCCTGCACCCGAGCCGCCAGCGACCTGGATTACCTCTCCAATCCTGGAGCTCAGCATTCTTGAGGGCTTGCAGCAGGAAACTACGCCGCAAGTGCTCCTGCAGGTGGTGGAGTTATTTATTCAAGAGGTCGGAGAGCATGGCAAGGCGCTTGACTCCGCGCTTGACACCATGGATCTGCAGGCGGCGGTCGCGCCAGCACATGCCATCAAGAGTAGCGCCGGTGCCTTGGGGGCTATGGCCTTGTTCCATGCCGCTTCTGCGTTGGAGTCGGCTTGTCGGCTCGCACACGTCGAGATGGCAGCACCGTTACTGCACGATATAACCCCGCTGATCCAGCAAACGGTTACTCGGCTGCAGCAGCATTTTCAGCCGGTCTGCTAAAAGTCCCTCTGACTGGCGAAATTCCATGCAAGTGTGGATTTGTGCGGCAAAGTTGGGGAAATTCTGCGGAATTTTATCGACCAGCCGGCAGATCCCAGTAAAATTCCCGCTTTTTGCGACGCGAGATTTTCGCTCGCGTTGCTTGTTAACAGCTGATTAACAACTAGCCTTAGTGCAGGAGTTAAACATGTGTTTAATTCACCTTTGGGCGATGAAGAAGAGCAGGAGTATATCGTGGAAAAGTTTTGGCTGAAGCGTTATCCCGCAGGAGTTCCGGCCGAGATCAATCCTGACATCTATCCCTCATTGGTGGAGATGTTCGAGGCGTCTGCCGCACAATATGGCGATCTGCCGGCCTATATCAATATGGGGCAGACTCTGACGTACCGTGGCCTGGAGCAGCAATCCAGAGCCTTTGCCGCTTATCTACAGCACGAGTTGAAATTGCAGAAAGGGGATCGGGTTGCCCTGATGATGCCCAATCTGTTGCAGTATCCAATAGCCTTGTTCGGGGTTTTGCGTGCCGGTCTCATAGTGGTGAACGTGAATCCTCTGTACACCCCCCGGGAGTTGGAGCATCAGCTGAAAGATTCCGGTGCCAAGGCCATCGTGATCGTATCGAATTTTGCCAACACCCTGGAGCAGGTGGTGTTCAAGACGGGCGTGCAGCATGTGATCCTGACTCGCATGGGCGATCATCTCGGGTTTGCCAAGGGCACACTGGTGAATTTCGTCGTCAAATACATCAAGAAGCTTGTTCCCAAGTATCACTTGCCCAATGCCATCTCTTTTCGAAGTACCTTGAATAAAGGACAGCATCTGCAATACATCAAACCGCGGATCCAGTCCGGGGATATTGCCTTCTTGCAATACACAGGTGGTACAACCGGGGTGGCCAAGGGCGCCATGCTGACCCACCGTAATATGCTGGCCAATGTCGAGCAGTGCCTGGGGGTGTATGGCCCGGTATTGCATCAAGGACAGGAGTTGGTGGTCACGGCCCTGCCGCTGTATCACGTCTTTGCGTTGACGGTGAATGGCCTGTTGTTCATGCGCTTGGGCGGCTGCAACCTGCTGATCACCAATCCGCGGGATATTCCCGGTTTTGTCAGTGAACTGAAACAATATCAGCCGACCTGCATCATAGGGGTGAATACATTATTCAATGCGCTGTTGAATAATGAGACATTTTGTCAACAGCCGATGCCCAATTTGCGCTTGGTGATTGGCGGGGGTATGTCGGTGCAGCATGTGGTCGCCGAGCGTTGGCAAGCCACCACAGGCACCAAGCTGCTCGAGGGTTATGGTCTGACCGAATGCTCGCCCCTGGTTTCGGTCTGTCCCTATGATCTGGAAGGGTACAACGGTTCGATTGGTCTGCCGGTTTGTTCCACCGAGGCGCGGATCGTTGATGATGAGGGGCGGGAGATACTGGCGCTGGAACAATCCGGTGAATTGCAGATCCGCGGCCCGCAGGTCATGAAGGGGTACTGGCAACGGCCGGAGGCTACGGCGGAAGTCATGAAAGATGGCTGGTTGAGTACCGGGGATGTGGTGGTGTGGCAGGAGCAGGGATTCATCCGTATCGTTGATCGTAAGAAAGATATGATCCTGGTCTCCGGTTTCAATGTGTACCCGAATGAAGTCGAGGATGTAGTCGCCATGCATCCCAAGGTGTTGGAGGTGGCTGCGGTTGGCGTACCTAGCTCACAAACTGGCGAGATGGTGAAGATTTATGTGGTCAAGCGTGATGCCTCGTTGAATGAGGCAACCCTGATTGCTCACTGCCGTAAACATTTGACTGCGTACAAGGTGCCGAAGCTGGTAGAATTCCGCGCTGAATTGCCTAAATCGAATGTCGGCAAGATATTGCGTCGTGTCTTACGCGATGAAAGTGTCAAACCGCCGGCCCCTTGAGACGGTATTGCGACCACCGCTCGTTGCTTCAAGTCACATGGATTGACCATGCACTACCAAACTATTATTCACGCCGAGGCGCTCGCCGCCTTCTGCGCCGAATTAGGCGCCGCGCCGCTGGCGATTGATACTGAATTCGTTCGTACCCGCACTTACTATCCCCAGCTGGGTTTGGTCCAGTTATTTGATGGTCAACAATTGGCGCTGATCGATCCGGTGGCGATCTCCGATCTATCGCCCTTATGGCGCGTGTTGCAACGGCCCGAGCAAATCACTGTGCTCCATGCGGCCAGTGAAGATCTGGAGCTGATCCATCATGAAGCGGGTGCCATGCCGTTTCATACCCATGATACCCAGTTGGCGGCGGCGTTTACCGGCTCCGGGTTGTCAATCGGCTTTAATGCCATGACCCAGGAGTTGTTACAGGTAACGCTGGATAAAGATCAGGCTAGGACCAACTGGTTGGCGCGGCCCCTGACAGACAAGCAGCTGGACTATGCGGCAGCCGATGTGTTCTACCTGCTTCCTATCTATGAAAAACTGCTGGAGCGTTTACGGCAGGAAGGGCGTATGGCTTGGTTCGAAGAGGAGTGTGCCGCGCTGGTGGAGCGTAAACGCCCTCAGGAGCTGGGTGAGCAAACGTATAAGGACATTGGCAATGCCTGGCAGTTGGGTCGTCAGGAATTGGCGGTATTGCAACGGTTGGCGATGTGGCGCGAGAGTGAGGCCAAACGGCGGGACCTGGCGTTAAACTTTGTGGTCAAAGAGTTGCACCTGTTCAAATGTGCCGAACGTATGCCGAAGACATTACGGGATCTGGAGCAACTAGGTCTGTTGCAACCGGAGATCCGTAATCATGGCAAGACACTATTACGCCTGATTGAGGAGGCACAAAATAGTGATCCCCAGAGCTGGCCCCAGCGGCTACAACGATTGGTCGATTTCCCGCACTATAAATCCGAACTCAAGCGCTTGCGGGCTAAAGTGGAAGCTGTGGCTAATGCGCAGCACTTACCGGTTGAGTTGTTAGCCTCGAAAAAGACTATCCACCAATATCTGAGCTGGCTTTGGAAATGTGCCGACGAGCAGAAGCAGGATGGCAAAATGCCGCGTTTGCTGACCGGTTGGCGCAAAGAGTTGCTGGGTGATTTGAGCCAATAGCCTTCCTACCAAGCATCACAATAAAAAAGCGCGGTATTCCGCGCTTTTTATATGGTTTGCTCAACGAATCAATCGTCGCTGTCGTCACCGGGTTTACGTTCACCACCCAACATGATGTTGAGCTCCAGAACGGACAAGTCATCTTTCTTGTCCAGTTGGACACTGACTTGATCCGGGCTGATTTCCACATACTTGCGGATTACATCCAGCAGATCCTGCTTCAGCTGGGGTAGGTAATCGGGGCCACCCCGAGTACTGCGCTCATGGGCGACAATGATCTGCAGGCGCTCTTTGGCTACCCGGGCCGTGTTTTCTTTGCGCGGACGCAGGAAAAAATCGAGTAATGACATGGCTTAGCTCCCAAACAAGCGAGACAAGAAGCCTTTCTTCTCCTCGACCAGGAAGCGAAAATCACGCTTCTCACCGAGAAGACGGGCAACTGCGTCGTCATAGGCCTGACCAGCATCGGACTCAGCGTCCAGAATAACCGGCTCACCTGCGTTAGAAGCTCGCAGGACGGAAGGGGATTCGGGGATCACTCCGAGCAGCGGAATGGCCAGAATTTCTTGCACATCTTCCACGCTCAACATGTCGCCCCGATTGACTCGATTAGGCGAGTAACGGGTCAGCAACAAGTGCTCTTTGATGGGCTCCAAACCCAGTTCAGCACGGCGAGATTTAGAGGCCAGGATCCCCAGGATCCGGTCTGAATCACGCACGGATGAAACTTCCGGGTTAGTGGTGACGATCGCTTCATCTGCAAAATAGAGTGCCATCAAGGCGCCGGTTTCGATACCAGCTGGGGAGTCGCAGAGGATATAATCAAAGCCCATCTCCTTGAGCTTGCCAATCACTCGCTCGACGCCTTCGCGATTCAGAGCTTCCTTGTCGCGAGTCTGCGAGGCGGGAAGAATGAATAGATTTTCCACGCGCTTATCTTTGATCAACGCCTGATTCAGATTTGCTTCATCATTGATGACATTGACAAAGTCATAGACGACACGGCGTTCGCACCCCATGATGAGGTCCAAATTCCGTAAGCCGACATCGAAGTCAATGACCACCGTTTTGTATCCGCGCTGCGCCAACCCAGTGCTGATGGCAGCACTACTGGTGGTCTTACCAACGCCGCCTTTTCCCGAAGTTACGACGATAATACGAGCCATGGGTGCTTTCCTTGTAAACCGTTAAGACTGCAATTTTTCGAAGATAAGCTTATCTTGCTCCAAACGGATATGAACGTTTTGTCCCGTCATCTCCGCAGGAAGCGCGTCACTAAGCTGGTAGGTGCCAGCGATGGATACCAATTCGGGATCCAGCTCCTGGCAGTAAATGCGAGCTTGGGTATTGCCTCGGGCGCCAGCCAGAGCACGACCTCGCAGTGAACCGTAAATATGGATACTGTCGTCGGCAATGACTTCTGCGCCATTACCTACGGTGCCGATGATGACCAAAGAGCCACCCGCAGCGTAAATTTGTTGTCCAGAGCGGACATTACCATGATGCACCCGGGTTGGAACCAGCGTTGGTTCATCACTTTTTTCAACCGTAACAACAGGTTCCGGTGCGACAGATGGTGCCACCACTTTACCTGCGGTCATCACGGCAAGCCCCGCGGCTTTAGCGGCGACTTTTGTGGCTTCATCGCGAGCGCCACTGACACCAACCAGAACGAAATCTTCCCGTTCGATGGTCTCTTTCAAGGCTTCAAAATCAGGAGTGTTTTCCAGACGTTCGACGTTCACCACCAGCGGGGCGAAGTTGAAAAACTGGGGCGCTTGCGCCACCTTGGTTTCCAACAATTCCTTGATTTGCTGTGGATCTGTATCTGTCAAATGCAAGACAGACAGGGTGAAAGTACTACCCTTGAGTTCAATGCCGGTATCGGCCATTTACAGCACTCCGTTGACGAGGAAAACCCTTATAGTTATTGAGTTCCACATGGTATAGTCAGCCACCATTTCAGGCAATAAACCCCGTGAATTTTAACGCGATCCATGATCTGTGCCGTATATAAAAGTCCCAAAAAAGACGCGACCTATCTCTTTGTGGAGCGTCGCGATGATTTTTCACGCATCCCTGACTCCTTGCTGACGATTTTCGGCAAGCCGCAATTTGTCATGCTGCTTTCACTCAAACAGACTCGTCCACTCGCATTTGTCGAGCCCGAACGCTTACTTGAAGCACTGGCCATGCAAGGTTACTTCTTGCAATTACCCCCACCAGAGCCGGACTTGCTCAAACAGCACCGCCAACAGTTAGGACTGGATAAGGTTTGATGAAAAAACTATTACTTGTGGCGGGTTTGCTCTTAGCCGCACCCCTGGAGGCTTCTCCTACAGTTTCATTTTCTGACTATGTGCAGAATTTGAAACAGGAGGCCAGAATGCAAGGTATCTCGGCTACAACCGTAGACGCGTCTTTTGTCGATGTGCGCTTTATCGAACGCGCTGTGAAGAATGACCGCAATCAGCCGGAATTCAAACTGACTCTGGACACGTATCTCCCCAAGGCTGTTCCGGATTGGAAGGTGCGTCAGGCGCAGCAGCTATACCGCAAGCATTATGCCTTGTTGCAGCAGATCGGCGAGCAATACGGCGTGCAACCGCGTTTTATCGTCGCACTTTGGGGCATCGAAACCAATTTTGGCAAGCTGACCGGCAAGTATTCACTGATCTCGGCGCTCAGCACCCTGGCCTATGAAGGGCGGCGTGAGGCCTTCTTCAAAAAAGAGCTGTTTGCAGCCCTGCGCATCATCGAGCAGGGACATGCTACACCAGATACCCTCAAAGGCTCCTGGGCTGGGGCCATGGGGCAGGTACAATTTATGCCCAGCTCATTCCTCGCCTACGCCGTGGATCAGGATGGTGACGGTCGAAAAGATCTCTGGCATAGCCAGGCTGATGTGTTCGCCTCTGCCGCTTACTATCTGCAGCAGCATGGCTGGAAAGGGGAAGAAACTTGGGCTCGCCGCGTGCGCGCCCCGCAAACCCTGGATCCGGCTCTGGTTGGCTTGACGGTCAGTAAGCCAGTCAGTGAGTGGCGCGCCTTGGGGGTGGTCAATCTGGACGGCTCATCCTTACCTGCTGTTGCCCAGCAAGCATCGCTCGTGATGCCGGATGATAAAGAGGGCAGAGCTTACCTGGCTTATGACAACTACAAGGCGCTGATGGGCTGGAACCGCTCTAACTATTTTGTGGTGGCTGTGGGCTATTTGGCCGATCGGATTGTGAGTAAATGATGACGCAAGCAATGCAAAACAGTCGATTCTGGGAAGAGAAGAGCCTGGAGCAGATGAGCCAGAGCGAGTGGGAATCCCTGTGCGATGGTTGCGGCAAATGCTGCCTGGTCAAACTCGAAGATGCCGATAGCGGTGAGCTGATCTTCACCAACGTCGCCTGTGACCTGCTGAATCTTAAAACCTGCCAATGCGGGGACTACCCCAATCGCTTCAAGAAGATGCCGGATTGTCTGCAATTGACCATCGACAAGATTGCCGAATTTCACTGGTTACCGACCACCTGTGCCTACCGGCTGTTAGCAGAGGGCGATCCGTTACCGGTTTGGCATCCACTGCTGACTGGCAGCCGATCCGCTATGCATGCGGCTGGCCATTCCATTCGCAATAAGGTGATCCACGAGCGCTTTGCCGGTGAGTGGGAAGATCATATCGTCACCTGGCCCTTGGGCTTCTAAGTTGCGACGACCAATCTGGTTCTAAAAAATGAAATTTCAAGCCGACCACTGCGTCGGCTTTTTTGTTTCTGCCATCGTGCCTGATGGATGTGCCATTTAGGTGCAGAGCCACTTGCCTCCCTATTATCGCGCACCAGATGCTTTCACTGTGCCGCAGTTCAGTGCAAAGGAATTACTCGCCTATTGCGGGGAATATGACTAACAATTGCTTGGCAGTGAAACATAACCAATTGAATTTAAACAATATAAAAATCAGTTAACTCTTGAGTCATCTTTTGGCATGCGACTTGTAATACCTGCTTGTATACAAGTTGGAATGCTAAGTGGGTGCAGGGATGAGAACAACGGGATGGACGATTCACGAGTGGCAACAGGCTTACCGCCAAGAAGGCGTTCAGGTCATGGATCTGCTGGCCCCCTTGGTGGCGAGCCTCTCGGCTGAGGATAACGCCTGGATCAGCTTTATCACCGCTGAGCAGCTGGAGCTGCAAGTGAGCGATCTAGCGCAACGTCTGGCGGCGGTGCAACAGGATTTCTCCCGGTTACCTCTGTACGGCATCCCGTTCGCGGTCAAAGACAACATCGATGTCGCAGGATTGACCACTACCGCCGCCTGTCCGGCCTTTGCCTATCACCCCACTCAGGATGCCACTGTGGTGGCACGCCTGAAGGCCGCCGGGGCCATAGTCATCGGTAAAACCAATCTGGATCAGTTTGCCACCGGCCTGGTCGGCACTCGCTCTCCCTATGGTGCCGTCGCCAATACCTTCGATAGTGCCTATATCAGCGGCGGCTCCAGCTCGGGCTCCGCCTCTGTGGTCGCGCGCGGCCTGGTGCCCTTTGCCTTGGGCACCGATACCGCAGGCTCCGGTCGCGTGCCAGCGGGATTTAATAATCTGGTGGGGTGGAAACCGACGCGCGGCGCGTTTAGCACCACAGGAGTCTTGCCCGCCTGCCGCTCACTGGATTGTGTCTCCATCTTTGCACTGACCGTGGCGGATGCCCAGTTGCTGGCGGCGCAGATGAGTGCCTTCGATGCCACCGATATTTATTCCCGTCCACAACCCGTAACGCCGCTGCGCCCCAGCTGGGGGGCCCGTCCCCGGTTAGCCATGCCAAGCGTCATGGAGTGGCACGGTGATGAGCAGCAGGCGACTGCCTTCGAGCAGGCCTGTGCAGCGCTGCGGGCTCAGGGCGCCGAGCTGACTCCCATCGACTTTTCCCCCATGTATGCTCTGGCGCGCTTGCTCTATGAGGGGCCCTGGGTGGCGGAGCGTCATGTGGTGCTGGAATCCTTCATGGCCGAGCAGGCGGATCAGATGGACCCGACGGTAGCCTCTATCGTCGCCCAAGCCCAAGGACAAAGCGCCACCGCGGCGCATCGGGCTGAATATCAGCGCATGGCGCTACAGCGCCAGATCTTGAACGTCTTCAACGAGTTTGATGCCTTGCTGGTTCCGACGGCGCCGTTGTTGCCAACTCAGGCTCAGGTGGCCGAGGCCCCGGTGACGGTCAACTCCTGGCTGGGGGCCTATACCAATTTCGTCAATCTGGCCGATTGCAGCGCCCTGGCGCTACCAGCCGGGTTTCGAGCCGATGGCTTGCCGGCCGGCATCACCCTGATTGCTCCAGCTTGGCAGGAGTCCGCCATGGCCGAGTTCGGTCAGCGTTGGCTGCAGCAGTTACAGCTGCCATTGGGGGCGACTGCTCGGGCTTTACCGTCAGTGGATGACCGCCAACCGGCAGCATGCGGCGCCGACTTTTATCCGATTGCCGTGGTGGGGGCCCATCTGTCCGGCATGCCGCTCAATCATGAATTGACCAGCCGCGGCGCCTATCTGCTGGAGCGTACCCGCAGTGCCAGCCATTACCAACTCTACGCCCTGGCCGGGAGTGTGCCGTCCAAACCGGCGCTGGTCGCGGCTACTGAGGCCGAAACAGCCACTGCCGCCATCGAGCTGGAGCTCTGGGCGCTGCCCAAGAGTCAGTGGGCCGATTTTCTAGCCGGGATCCCGACGCCGCTGGGGCTGGGAACCGTGCTGTTGGCCGATGGCCGTCGGGTCAAAGGGTTTATCTGCGAGCCGGGTGCTCTGGCCGGGGCTCGCAACATCACCGAATTTGGCGGCTGGCGGGCTTTTATCCGCAGCTTGAATGCCACTGCTCACTAAAAAGGAATTTGCCGATGTTTACCAAAGTCTTGATTGCCAATCGCGGAGAGATCGCGGTCCGTATCATCCGAACCCTGCGTCGTCTGGGGGTAAAGAGTGTCGCCGTCTACTCCGATGCCGATCGTCACTCCCTGGCGGTGCAATTGGCCGATGAAGCGGTTGCTTTAGGGGGCAATAGCCCGGCCGAGAGCTATCTGCGCGGCGATTTGATCCTGGCGGCGGCCAAAGCGACCGGCGCTGAGGCGGTGATCCCTGGCTATGGCTTTCTCTCGGAAAATGCCGGTTTTGCCGAGCAGTGTGCCGCGGCGGGCATCGTCTTTGTCGGGCCTACGCCGACCCAACTACGGCAATTTGGCCTCAAGCATGAGGCGCGCGCTCTGGCCCAAGCAGCCCAGGTGCCACTGACCCCCGGCTCAGGGTTACTGGATTCGGTGGCCCATGCTCTGAGTGAAGCCGAGCGGGTCGGTTATCCGCTGATGCTCAAGAGCACGGCAGGCGGTGGTGGCATCGGCATGACCCGCTGTGATAGCCCGGCTGAGCTGGAGGCTGCGTTTGCCTCGGTCAAGCGGCTGGGTGAGCAGTTCTTTAACGATGCTGGCTTGTTTATCGAGCGTTTCGTGGAAGCCGCCCGCCATGTGGAAGTGCAAATCGCAGGCGACGGGCAGGGCACAGTGGTGGCTCTGGGCGAGCGGGATTGCTCCTTGCAGCGCCGTAATCAAAAAGTAGTGGAGGAGACCCCCGCTCCGGGTCTGCCAGCCGTGACGCGCCAGCGCATGCTGGCCGCCGCCGTGAGTCTGGGGCAGTCGGTGGGGTACCAGTCGGTCGGGACCGTGGAGTTTATCTATGATGGCCAGCGGGATGATTTCTACTTTCTGGAGGTCAATACCCGCCTGCAGGTTGAACACCCCATCACCGAACGGGTGACGGGGATCGATCTGGTGGAGTGGATGCTGCTGATTGCCGCCGGGACACCACCGGATATGCAGCAGTTGCCTGAGCCTCAAGGGGCGGCCATCGAGGTCCGTCTGTATGCCGAGGATCCGCTGAAGAACTTCCAACCCTCACCAGGCACACTGACCGAGGTGGTATTCCCGCCTCAGGGGCCGGATCTGCGGGTGGATGGCTGGATAGAGCAGGGCTCCGAGGTTTCAGCCCACTATGATCCCATGCTGGCCAAGCTGATCGTGTATGGAAAGGATCGCGCCGAGGCTATCGAGCGACTGCAACAGGCGCTGGATCAGACCCGTCTTGGCGGTATCGCCACCAACCTGGATTATCTGCGTCAGATCAGCCGTTGGGATCGCTTCCTGGCCGGAGATGTGGCCACCCAGGCGCTCAATAGTGTCACCTTCCTGCCCGCAGCGGTGGAGGTGGTCGTCGCCGGTACCTATACCACGGTGCAGGATTATCCAGGTCGTGTCGGTTACTGGGATATCGGGGTGCCGCCTTCCGGCCCCATGGATGACAGAGCCTTCCGTTTGGCCAATCGCCTGGTGGGTAATAGTGCCGATGCGGCAGGCCTTGAGTGCACCATTCTCGGCCCCAGCCTGCGTTTTCATACCGATACCGTGATTGCCCTGACTGGAGCCCCGTCGCCCGCCACTCTGGATGGCGATCCGGTGGCCTACCACAGTGCGATTGCGGTCAAGGCCGGGCAACTGCTGGTGCTGGGCAAGGTGGCCCAGGGGTGTCGCAGCTATGTGGCGATCCGTGGTGGACTGGATCTGCCGGTCTATCTGGGTAGCCGTGCTACCTTCGCATTGGGCCAATTTGGCGGTCATGCCGGTCGTCCCTTGCGGATTGGCGATGTATTGCCTCTAGCCGCACAGATAGCGGCCGAACCCTTTACCGGCACCTTACCTGAGTTGCTGCAGCCCGGATTTGGTGAGTTCCCCGCCGCCGTTGAGGGTGGTCTGGTCTGGGAAATTGGCGTGCTCTATGGTCCTCACGGCGCACCGGATTTCTTCACCACCGACTCTATCAACCAGTTCTTTGCCACCGAATGGCAGGTGCACTACAACTCCAACCGTCTGGGAGTGCGTCTGGTGGGGCCCAAGCCGAGCTGGACCCGCACCGACGGTGGCGAAGCGGGCCTGCACCCGTCGAATATCCATGACTGTGAATATGCCATCGGTAGCATCAACTTCACCGGGGATATGCCGGTGATCCTGACCCATGATGGCCCCAGCCTGGGTGGTTTTGTCTGCCCGGTGACCATCGCCAAGGCCGAGCTGTGGAAAGTGGGCCAAGTCAAACCTGGCGACAAGATCCGCTTCAAGGCAATGAGCTTTGATGAGGCTCTCGCGCGGGAATTGGCCTGGGATGGCGCCATCGACGTGCTGCAAGCCCCTGAATTGCCCGCTCATCATTCGGCCAGCTTGCAGCCTGATCACACGGTCTCGGCCTGCGTGATCAATGCGCTACCCGCGTGCGGCGATCATCCCGGCGTGGCGTATCGGCAGGCGGGTGATAAATACATACTGCTGGAGTATGGCGACAATGTGCTGGATCTGCGGTTGCGGATGCGCATTCACGCCCTGATGGAATCGCTCAAGGCCACACCCGTGGTTGGTATTGCCGAGTTGGCACCAGGCGTGCGCTCCTTGCAGATCCGCTACGACAGCCGGGTGATCCATCAGCAAGATCTGATTGCCGCTCTGTTGGAACGTGAGAGCCAACTGCCGCCGGTCAGCAGCTTGCAGGTCCGTAGCCGTGTGGTGCACCTGCCCATGGCCTTTGAAGATTCCGCCACTCTGGATGCTGTGGCTCGCTACCGCCAGTCGGTGCGGGACACGGCCCCATGGCTACCGAATAACGTCGATTTTATCCAGCGTATCAATGGGCTGGAGAGCCGCGAGCAGGTGCGTGACATCCTGTTTGATGCCCGCTACATGGTGCTGGGGCTGGGGGATGTCTATCTGGGGGCTCCCTGTGCTGTGCCTGTGGATCCGCGCCATCGCCTGCTGACCTCCAAATACAATCCGGCCCGCACCTATACCGCGGAAGGGACCGTGGGGATTGGCGGCGTCTACATGTGCATCTATGGCATGGACTCGCCCGGCGGTTATCAGTTGGTGGGGCGTACCCTGCCGATCTGGAACAAATTCCTGAAAAATCCGCAGTTTGCGGCTGGTGAGCCCTGGCTGTTGCGCTTCTTCGACCAGGTGAAATTCTACCCGGTCAGCGAGGCGGAGCTGGATGTGTTGCGCGAGCAGTTCCGCGAAGGCAAGGCGCAGATCCGCATCGAGGAGGAGATCTTCTCCCTGGGGGCCTACGAGCAGTTCATTGAGGACAACCAGCAGAGCATCGACGAGTTCAAGAGTCGCCAGCAGGAAGCGTTCAGCCGGGAGGTGGCCTTGTGGCAGAGCGAGGAGCAGCAGCTGGCCGAGCTGGGCGAAATCACCAGCGAGACTGATGCGAATCCCGACGATCACCATGCCGTCGAGGCCGATATCAGCGGCAACATCTGGAAACTTCTGGTGGAGCCAGGGCAGAGCGTGAAAGCCGGGGAGGCACTGCTGATTGTCGAGGCGATGAAGATGGAATTTGCGATCCATGCCCCGGTCGATGGGGTGGTTAGCCGCATCAGCTGCAAGGCGGGGCGTCCGGTGCAGGCCGGGGATGCGCTGCTCTATATCGAAGCCGGTGAGCCGGAGCTGGTGGACTAAACGGATCTCTCGGTACGCATCGGCATGGCTAATACAAAACAAGGATAACGCTATGGAATCGCAACCAACCCGCAAGCGGAGATTGGGAGAGCCTAAACCCAGACCGGTGAATATGGCGGATCGGGTTTATGCCGAGCTCAAGGATCAGATCTTCAATTTTTCCCTGTTGCCAGGGGACCGCTTCAGTGAAAACGAAGTGGCCGAGCGCATGGACGTCAGCCGCACTCCGGTGCGCGATGCTCTCTACCGCTTGCAGCAAGAGGGCTATGTGGAGGTCTATTTCCGCAGTGGTTGGCAGGTCCGGCCCTTTGATTTTGCCTACTTCGAGGATCTTTACGATCTGCGCATTGTGCTGGAGGAGGCTGCGGTGCGTCGCTTATGTGATGGCCTGCAACAGGGGCCGGAGCTGGAGCAACTCAAGCAAACCTGGTTGGTGGCAGAGGCCGAGCGCCTGGCCGATGGCCAACTGGTTTCCCGGCTGGATGAGCAGTTTCACTGTTTGCTGGTAGCGGCGGCTGGCAATCGGGAGATGGCTGCGGTGCACCAGAGTGTCAGCGAACGTATCCGCATTATCCGGCGTCTGGATTTTACCCAAGGGCCGCGGATTGCAGCCACCTACAGCGAGCATGGTGCCATTCTGGGTGCCGTACTCAAACGCCGCAGCGAAGAAGCGCTGCGGCTACTGAAGTCGCACATCGAGGCCAGCAAGGCCGAGGTGCGCAAAATCACCCTGCACATGCTGCATGCCGCTCGCGAGCGGAGTCAGCGGCAGGATGAGAGCTCAATTGCTCCACCGATAACTAGGATCTCGACAATAACGAGTGCATGACCAACTAACGCGACATGGTAGCGGGCCAGATCTCATCTGTGCCTACGAACAAGGTAAGCCCCACAAGCGTTTGTGCGGAGACCTTTCATTGAACAAGGAGATGTTTCATGAAATCCACAACATTCAAGCAAGTATCCCGTCTGTCCCTCTTGGCATTGGCCATGGCCTCTGCCGGTGCGTTTGCCGCCGATGACACCATTAAGGTCGGTGTGTTGCATTCGCTCTCCGGCACCATGGCGATCTCCGAGACCACGCTCAAAGATACCATGTTGATGCTGATCGACGAGCAGAACAAGAAAGGCGGTGTGCTGGGCAAGAAGCTCGAGGCTGTGGTCGTGGATCCGGCATCCAACTGGCCATTGTTTGCCGAAAAGGCCCGTGAGTTGATCCAGAAAGAAAAAGTAGCCGCTATTTTCGGTTGCTGGACTTCGGTTTCTCGTAAGTCAGTGCTGCCGGTGGTGGAAGAGCTCAACAGCATCCTCTTCTATCCGGTGCAGTATGAAGGTGAAGAATCATCGAAGAATGTGTTCTACACCGGTGCCGCACCTAACCAGCAAGCCATCCCGGCTGTGGATTATCTGATGGCCAATGGTGTCAAGCGTTGGGCTCTGCTCGGGACTGACTATGTCTACCCGCGTACCACCAACAAGATCCTCGAAGCCTATCTGAAGGCCAAGGGCGTCCCGGCTTCCGACATCATGGTCAACTACACCCCATTCGGCCATGCCGATTGGCAGTCCATTGTCTCTGATGTGAAGAAGTTCGGCTCTGCGGGTAAAAAGACCGCCGTCGTCTCCACCATCAACGGTGATGCGAACGTGCCTTTCTATAAGGAGCTGGGTAATCAGGGCGTATCGGCCAAGGATATTCCAGTGGTTGCCTTCTCGGTGGGTGAAGAAGAGCTCTCCGGTATCGACACCAAACCGCTGGTCGGTCACCTGGCTGCCTGGAACTACTTCCAGAGCGTCGAGTCCGACGAGAACAGTGCCTTTATCGAACAGTGGCACAAGTTCACCGGTAAAGAGACTCGCACCACCAATGACCCGATGGAAGCCACTTACATTGGCTTCAACATGTGGCTGAAGGCGGTCGAGAAGGCGGGCACCACGGATCCGGAGCAAGTACAGGACGCGCTGATCGGGGTTGCCGTACCGAATCTGACCGGTGGTTATGCGGCCATGCTGCCGAACCATCACATCACCAAACCGGTGCTGATTGGTGAAATCCAGGACGATGGCCAGTTTGAAGTGGTCTCCGAAACCAAGGGTACTGTGGCGGGTGACGAGTGGTCCGATTATCTGCCGGGCTCCAAGGATCTGATCGCCGATTGGCGCAAGCCCTTGGCCTGCGGCAACTTCAATGTCAAAACCGGCAAGTGTGGCGGTAGCGGCAAGTAAGTTGAGGCAATGTCGCCGAGTCGCGCCACTGGGTTGGCTCGGCGGCTGATACAAGCAGTAACGGGTATCCCTGCGCGAAAGCCGGGGGTACCTCCTGGTGAGAGGCGGTTAGGCATGATGGCGTTGAGCCATCCACCTCATCACGTTTCATCATATCGTTTCATTCAAAAAAAGGACGCCAAGATGCAAGCATGGAGCATAAGGCAAGTACCCCACCTCAGAGGGGGACGACGGGCTCGCGGTCTAGTCGTCAATCTTCGCTATGGCCTGATGGCACTGTTCGGGCTGATCCTTTCCCTGTGGGTTCCAACCAGCCTGGCAGCCGATACCATGAGTCCGGACCAGGCGCTGGTGGTGCTGACAGGGAAGAGTTTCTCCGACAAGGAGCAAGCCATCAATCTGCTTGCTGGCAGCGGTCAGCCCTATGTCGCCACCCTGTTCGCGGCCTTGGATAGTGGCAATCTCTACTATCGCAAGTCCGATAAGCAGCTGGTGGTACGAGAGGCGAGCCGATTTATCGGCTTGCAAAGTGGTCAAGCTGTTGAGGGCAAATCGCGTGAATTCAAGCGCGTCGGGCTTAACAATGCACTACGCGAGCAGCTCGCGGCATTGGCCTCGGGATTGGCATTGAGCGATCCGGATGCGGATAAACGTCTGGAAGCGGTCAAATCCATGCTGGGCAAGATATCACCGCAGCATCTGGCCCCCCTGCAGCAGCGTTTGAGTCAGGAAACTGATCCGCAAGTCAAACAATGGTTATCGGGTGTTATCGCCTTCACCCAACTGGATGCGCCGACTCGCGAGGCGCGTCTAAGCGCAATCACTGAACTCGCGCCCTTGCGCCATCCGCTGGTGCTGGAACGGTTGAAATCCCTGGCGCAATCGGATGCGGATGCCCAGGTCCGCCTACAGGCGGGACAGGCCTTGAAGAGTCTGCAGCATGCCGAGCAGTTCTACTCGGGTATCGAGACCCTCTATTTCGGCATCAGTCTGGGATCTGTGCTGGTGCTGGCGGGGATTGGTCTGGCGATCACCTTCGGCGTCATGGGGGTCATCAACATGGCTCATGGCGAGCTGATGATGCTGGGCGCCTATACCACCTTCGTCTTGCAACAATGGCTGCCGGAGCAACCGGGTCTGGCGCTGTTGCTCTCGGTTCCTGCGGCCTTTGTGGTTTCAGGTAGCGTGGGGATCCTCATTGAGCGCTCGGTGATCCGCTTCCTCTATGGCCGCCCGCTGGAAACCCTGTTGGCGACGTTTGGCATCAGTCTGCTGTTGCAGCAGGCGGTGCGCTCCATCTTCTCGCCCCTGAACCAGACGGTGGTGATGCCGAGCTGGATGAGTGGTACCTGGGTCATTAACGACTTTCTCTCTCTCACGCTCAACCGCTTGGTGATCATCGGCTTCAGTCTGCTGGTATTTGCCGGGCTGATGTGGCTGCTCAAGCGCAGTCGGTTAGGGCTCGAAGTACGGGCTGTCTCCCAGAACCGGGCCATGGCCCGCAACATGGGGGTGCGTTCGGCCCGAGTCAATGCACTGACTTTCGGTCTGGGCTCGGGGATTGCCGGAATTGCCGGGGTCGCTCTGTCGCAGCTGACCAATGTGGGACCGAATCTGGGTCAGAGCTATATCATCGATGCCTTCATGGTGGTGGTGTTTGGCGGGGTTGGCAATCTATGGGGCACCTTGGTCGCCGGTTTGACACTCGGGGTGGCGAACAAACTACTGGAACCACTCGCCGGCGCCATGTTGGCCAAGATCCTGATCCTGGTTGCCATCATTCTATTTATTCAAAAACGTCCGCGCGGTCTGTTTCCGCAGCGCGGTCGCGCCGTGGAGGGTTAACGCATGGCCTTGTCTCATTCAGTCGCCACGCATATGGCGCAATCACTGTTACAGGACAAGCGGGGCATGCTGCTGCTGGCCCTGATCTGGCTGGGAGTGCTGCTGGCTTCGGCGGCCAACCTGCTGTTGCCGGAGAGCAGCGTTCTGTATGTGGGCAGCAATACCATCACCTTGTTGGGTAAATATCTCTGTTACGCCCTGTTGGCGGTGTCGTTGGATCTGGTGTGGGGCTATCTGGGGATCCTGAGCTTGGGACATGCCGCCTTCTTTGCCTTGGGCGGTTATGTGATGGGCATGTACCTGATGCGCCAAATTGGAGATCGGGGCGTCTATGGCAATGCCGAGCTGCCGGATTTCATGGTGTTTCTCAACTGGAGCGAGTTGCCCTGGTTCTGGCAGGGGGTCGGCCATTTCCCGGTGGCGCTGCTGCTGATCCTGCTGGTGCCAGGCATTCTGGCGTTCGTGTTCGGCTTTCTGGCATTCCGCTCCCGGGTCACCGGCGTCTATCTCTCCATCATGACGCAAGCATTGACCTATGCCTTGATGCTGGCCTTCTTCCGTAACGAGATGGGCTTTGGCGGGAATAACGGTCTGACGGATTTCAAGGATCTGCTGGGGGTATCGCTAACGGCGCCTGGGACGCGGATCACGCTGTTTGTCCTCTCGGCCCTGGCCCTCACTCTGGGCTATGTGGCTTGTCGTCTCATCGTCAGCTCCAAGCTCGGCCGGGTGGCGGTGGCGATCCGCGATGCCGAGATGCGCACCCGTTTCATTGGTTACCGGGTGGAGTGGTTCAAACTGGCGCTGTTCGTGTTCTCGGCCATGCTGGCTGGTATCGCCGGTGCCTTGTATGTGCCACAAGTGGGCATCATCAATCCGGGGGAATTTTCGCCGCTCAACTCCATCGAGCTGGTGATCTGGGTCGCGGTCGGCGGGCGGGCGACTCTTTATGGCGCCGTGCTCGGGGCCTTGCTGGTCAACTATGCCAAATCGGTGTTTACCGGCGTGCTGCCTGATGAGTGGCTTTATGCCTTAGGCGCGCTATTCGTGCTGGTGACACTGTTTCTGCCACGGGGTGTCATGGGGCTGTTACAACGCAAGGAGGCGCAAGCATGAATATGTTAGCCAATACCCGTGAACTATTTTCCACCGACTACTGGCGTGATCGTTTCTCGCCGCGGCAGCAGCCGGACTTGAACCTGACCCACGGCATGATCCTCTATCTGGAGGATATCAGCGTCAGTTTCGATGGTTTCAAGGCACTCAATAACCTCAATCTCTACATCAAAGCTGGCGAGCTGCGCTGCATCATAGGGCCGAACGGTGCCGGGAAAAGCACCATGATGGATGTGATTACCGGCAAGACGCGGCCGGATTCCGGCTCGGCCTGGTTCGGGCAGAACATCGACCTGCTGAGTCTGGATGAACCGGCGATAGCCGAGGTCGGCATCGGCCGCAAGTTCCAGAAACCGACTGTGTTTGAACCGCTAACCGTGGAGGAGAACCTGGAGTTGGCCATGGCGGGTAACAAGCGGGTGTGGCATACCTTCCGCAGCCAACTGCGCGGCGAGGGACGGGACTATCTGGATCAGGTGTTATTGCTCATCGGCCTGGTTCCGGAACGCAAGCGGCTGGCCGGCGTGCTCTCTCATGGTCAGAAGCAGTGGTTGGAGATCGGCATGTTGCTGATGCAACGGCCGCAACTGCTGCTGGTGGATGAGCCGGTAGCCGGGATGACCCATCAGGAGATGGAGCGCACCGCTGAGCTCCTGACCGGACTGGCCGGAGAACATTCGGTGGTCGTGGTGGAGCATGATATGGATTTCGTACGCAGCATCGCCAATCGGGTCACAGTGCTGCATCAGGGATCGGTACTGGCCGAGGGAACCATGGCTCAGGTACAGGCCGATCCCAAGGTGATTGAAGTCTATCTGGGAGAGAGCCCATGCTGAAAATTGATGCGATCAATCAATTCTATGGTCAGTCCCATACCCTGTGGGATCTGAGCCTGGAGTTACAGCAGGGGGAATGCCTCTGCCTGATGGGCCGCAATGGTGTGGGCAAGACCACGCTCCTCAATGCCTTGATGGGACAGTTGCCGCTCAAGAGTGGACAAGTCTGGTTTGATGGTCAGAACATAACCCCGCTGGGGGTGGAGCGGCGCGCCGAGCTGGGGATTGGTTATGTGCCCCAAGGGCGGCAGATCTTCCCCTTGCTAACGGTCGAGGAGAATCTGCGCATTGGCTTGCCTGCGCGGCGTGATAATCAGCGGCAGATCCCGGCGTTCATCTACGAGCTGTTTCCGGTGCTCAAGGAGATGAAGCAGCGACGGGGCGGGGATCTCTCCGGCGGCCAGCAGCAACAACTGGCCATCGGTCGCGCTCTGGTGCTGGATCCGAAACTGCTGATCCTGGATGAGCCCACCGAGGGGATCCAACCCAATGTGGTGGCGGAAATTGGCGACATCATTCGGCGCCTGAATCGGGAGATTGGCCTGACGGTGCTCTTGGTGGAGCAAAAACTGCCCTTTGCCCGCAAGGTGGGCGACACCTTCTGTTTGCTGGATCGAGGACGCAATGTGGCCACCGGCGCCATGTCGGAACTGGATGAGTCGTTGATCCGCACCTATTTAACCGTGTGAGCGGCATCTGAATACTGGATCCTGGTTATAAAAAAGCCGAAACCAATCCCTTGGTTTCGGCCTTGCATTGCAAACGGCTCTTGCGGTCGCCGCTACATTCTCATCGATTACAGTTGGTAGCTGTTGACCATGTTTTCCAGATTTTGCGCTTCATGGTGCAAACTCTGGCTGGCTTGGCTGAGTTCACGCACCACATGTTCGGTCTCTTCCACTGCATCACGGATCACTACCAGACTGTCAGTGACCTGGGATGCGACATGGCTCTGCTGCTCAGCGGCGGCGGCAATCATATCACCGCGCTGGGCTTGTTGACCGATTTGGGTCGCGATGGATTCGAACTCGAAATTCGCGGCTTCGGCATCTTGCATCGCGGATTCGGCGTTGCTGACGCTGATTTCCATCTGCTGTACCGCCTGACGGGTTCCTTGTTGCAGGCTGTTGATCATCTCGTCAATCTCATGGGTCGCCTGCTGAGTCCGTCTGGCCAGCTGACGCACCTCGTCGGCGACCACGGCAAAGCCACGGCCCTGATCCCCGGCGCGCGCGGCCTCGATGGCGGCATTGAGTGCCAGCAGGTTGGTTTGTTCGGAGATGCTACTGATGGTACTGACCACCGAACTAATGGCGCTGACCTCCGACTCAACCTGGCTGACCGAGTCAGAACTGGTTCCCAAGTTGGTAAACAACTGACGAATGGAATCAATGCAATGCGCCAGTTGTGTCACTCCGCGATGCACCATGCGGTCGGTCTCGTTGCTGTCTTGGGCGCTCTGCTGGGCATTCAGCGCCACGTCGCGGATGGTGGCGGACATCTCCTCCATGGCTGCGGCCAGGGCATCCAGGCGTTCCCGCTGATCCTGCACCGCAGTTCCTACCTGTTGCATGCCATGGTTGATTTGCGCTGATGCGGCTGACAGGGTCACAGAGGTATCCCGTTGGCCGGAGAGCAGTTCGCACAGATTACGACGGGTGTGTTCCAATTCGCGGTTGATATCGGCAAATTCGTCACGGCCCAGGCCATAAATGGTGTGGCTCAGGTTGCGGTTGGCGATCAGTCGCAGCTCGTTAAGGGATTGACGCACCTGGGAGTTGATGGCGCGGCTGATGATGGCAATCACCAACACCATGACCAGTAGGGTGGCGATCAGAACCAGCGAGCTGTTGATCAGATACTGGTAAAAGGCGGTATCGGCCGCATCCATATAGACCCCTGAAATCAGCAGATAATCGCCGATGGGGGCGACATAGGCGGCTTTCAGGGTTTTAGTGGTACTGCCGGGTTTGATGTAGGGATAGTGAATGAGCGTGGCCTCATCGCCACGGCCAATGCGAGCAAAAGCCTGGGAAACCTCTTCATTGGTCTCGATGACCTGTACCGGATCCAGGAAGTTGCCTTCTTTAGCCGCTTTGGGCGGATAGATCACCAAACGCCCCTGACGATCGGCTAGGAAAAAATAGCCGGATCCTTGCTCGCCCCAACGCAGTCCTGTGAGCAGCTCCCGCGAGGTATGCAGAAATTCGCCCGGAGTCTTGGTTAATTGTTGTTGCAATAGTTGCTGTACACCGGTCACCTGATTGATCAGACCGTTATCGATTGATTCGCGGATCGCATCCCGGGTTGAGAATGCCGAGTAGAGATTACCGAGTAACGTACAGAGCAATACCAAAATTAACAGAAGACCCATCTTGCCATTAAAACGTAGGCGAGTGATTTGCTTGACCCACCAACTGGGGGTGTGGTGGGAGGTTGAGCCGGTTTCTGTCTGATGATAGAGAGCTACAGTGTCCATTCCTGTTATCCATTAATTTTATGAGTGTGGCCCGGGCAAGCCGGGGTAGCGACGAGAGCTCGCGTATTTTAAATAGTTATTTTTTAATCGAGAAGCTCGGATGCTAGATGATTGGTCTATTTGCACTAGAATAAATAGACTTTGTTGACTTACATCACGTTCAGGCCGTTTATTTACATAACATTAACTAAATCAATAACCTATATAAGCGATAAAAGATTGCCAAATGAGATTGCTATCTCACTCATTTGACCGAGTCCCAGCAAAGTGTGAATTCGCTCACCCATTAAAAAATCTAATCCGAAATCAGAAAAAAGGTCAATTGTGAGGTCAGGGGGCGGCGACTAGAATTTGCTCATACAAAGAGAGTGGAGATTTTAAAAATGGCAACTCACATGAGCACCCATAGCGTACAATCCCTGGACAGCAGCAGTCTGTTGAATCGTGGCAAGATGATGTTGATGACCTGGTTCGAACGGGCCCGTAGTCGTCGCGAGCTGGCTGAATTGCCGCCGCACTTGCTGAAAGATATTGGGCTGACCGAGTCGGATCGGTTCGTCGAGAGCAATAAGCCGTTCTGGCGTGACTAGGTAGGCCTCAGCGGGAAAAATAGTTTCGTACCTATGTTTGTGTAGCCACAGTTGCTATCTGTGTTTGAAACTGTCGCCCCCTTTGTCATCTTGTTTATCGTTCTTGCTTTCCGGGTTGTCCCTGCTCGATATCGGGTTACAGCCAAACCAAGCCTCGCCATGCGGGGCTTTGCTGTTTTTAGCCATATGCGTGCGTGTTGGTGGCGCCGGGCTGGTTTTTTAACCAGTCATCAGCATCCAGAAGCACCAAGTCATAGCCGGCGCAGCTGCCATTATCCAGCCAGAGCATATTGCCTGTGCCCCAAGGCGCTTCACCGCTCAGTGGGGTATGCCCCATACAAACCAGGTCAATTCCGGCAATCCGGGCTAGGTCGAAAGGGTCGCTCTGTGAACGGTGTGGCGCCTGATGTGGCAGTCGGGGCAATTGTCGCAACTGGTTCAGTCGTTCTCGCTGCCAGAGCAGTTGCTCCAGAATGGCGGGGTCCGGACTGGGTGCGCGCAAGCATTCTACCAATTGTTGCCACTGGTTGAAGACTGGATCGGCATGCACCAGACCAATCCGGTGGTGATCGCGGCTGGTGATCTCCATGGCGTAAGCGAGGTGCTGGATCCGCTCCTGACACAAGGTCATCACTTCAGCCTGTTCGATTTCGGCTAGCTGTTCGTACCAACAGCCACCATTGCTAAACCATAGTTGTCTGGCATGACGGCTGCCGCCTAGCAAAGCCAGCAGCATCAACTGTTCATGATTCCCGCGGATGCTATGAAACCAGGGTTGTTGCAGCAGTCGCAGACAGGCCAGATTATCCGCTCCGCGGTCGGTCAGATCCCCCAACGCGATGAGACGGTCACCCTGCTCAGGGGCAAAATCCAAACGACTCAGGCGAGTGAGGAGTTGCTGATAACAGCCGTGCAGATCCCCCATGATCAGGGTACGGCCGGTGACATGCAGATAGCTGAGCACGCGACACTCCGTAAGGCAGTGACATTCTTGAGTTGAGTGTAACGAAGGCTGGCTAGCTTTGCGGTCTGGTACGCGAAATTGAAGCAGTAAATTTAATGCATGAAGTCAGTTGAAACCAAATCCAACAACAGAGGGACCACTGGGGCCCCTCTGTTGTCATTTGGTGATGGCCTGCGACCTGAGTGTCAGGCTTCGAGGCTAGGTTTGCGCTTGCGCAGTGGGGAAAAACCATCCTGCTCCAGCTCGACTCTGGGCGGTTGCTTGGCCGGACGATTTTTCTCATTAGCGGGGCGAGCCTTGCGTACGGGCGGCTTGTTCTTGCCAGCTTTCGGCTCCTTGGAGGCCAACAGTGGATGTGCCGCTTTGGGGCCACGACGGGGGGCGTTGAAGACGCCCTTGAACTTGCCGCTGAGACCAGGGATCTCGCTGAACGGGATCTCCAACTGCAGCAGGTTCTTCACCGCCTGATAGCTGGCCCAATCTTTGGCGCCGACCAGGGAGATGGCCAGTCCTTTGGCACCGGCGCGGCCGGTTCGGCCGATACGATGGATAAACTCTTCCGCCGCCTTGGGCATGTCGAAGTTGACCACCAAGGATACATTGACCAGATCCAGTCCCCGCGATGCGATATCGGTGGTAAACAACAGCTTGTAATGGCCACGGCTAAAGCCATCCATGATGTTATTACGGGCCGTCTGCTTCAGTTCGCCGGACAGGGCCGCGGTACTGAGCCCTTTTTCCTGGAACAGTTGCGCCAGGCGCTCGGTATCGGCGCGGGTGGCGGTGAAAATGATGGCTTGCTGGTAAGACTCATGGTTGAGCAGATGCTCCAGCAGTGCCTGCTTGTGATCCAGATGGTCACACAACAAGAAGCGCTGCTCGATGTCCTCATGGGGAGCCAGCTCCTGACCTACCGTAATCCGGCGCGGTGCATCCAGCAGTACTGTGGCCAACTCTTCAAATTCGGTGTGGGCTAGGGTCGCCGAGAACATCAGAGTCTGACGCAACCTGTGGCTGGCGGCTTCATGAATTTGTTTCAGCTCGTTGGCAAAACCCAGATCCAACATCCGATCCGCTTCGTCCAGGATCAGCATCTCCAGACCATCGATAAACAGGCTGCGTTCACTCAAATGGTTGGCGATACGCCCTGGCGTGCCGACCAGAACATGGGGCTGGCGTTGCAATTGCTTGATTTGTTCGTTGAAGTTTTCGCCGCCCAGGATCAGCGCGCCCTTGTAGTTGGTGCCTGCCAGCAATAGACGCAATTGACCATAAACCTGTTTGGCCAGTTCACGGGTTGGCGCCAGGATCAAGGCTCGCGGTCCGCGCTTGCTCAGCACCTTACTGGTCATCAGCCGCTGTACCATGGGTAACAAGAAGGCCAGGGTTTTCCCGGATCCGGTTTTCGACGAGGCCGCCAAATCATGGCTGGACAGTATTTGAGGAATTGCGCGTTGCTGGATTTCGGTGGCTTCAATAAAGCCCAGATGATTAATGGCCTGCAACAGGCGCGGATTCAATGACAGCTCGTCAAAACGCAAGGTAACACTCCGAAGTAAAAAGACGCATGGTCTTGCGAATGGCGAGGCATCGGCAATAGGGCGACGCTCGCCACTCAGGGTAAAGGGCTATGGAAATAACGCCGCTATTCTACGACATGGGGAAAGGTGGCGCGACTTTTCTTGCCGGAACCCGACGAATTCGCCCCTCTGGTTCGGTAATGGCGTTGACAGCGGCGCGGCAAAACTTCTAGATTGTCCGTTCGATTGACACTGTCGCCAGGGAGCAGAGCCCGATTTCGGCTTCTGAGGCTGGGTTGCGACGCGGTTGTCGGTCCGGTTGGGACGCATCCGCCCCCCGTGACCTGACGTTCACTCCGTCGTTGTCCCCGGTTACCGGGACCCGGTTAACCCTCGAATGGGCTCTATGCGGCACCAAACCTATGGGAAGTAGTACACATGCAGCATCAAACCGATGACGTTCGTATCAAAGAGATCAAAGAGCTGTTGCCGCCGATCGCCGTACTGGAAAAGTACCCCGCTACCGAGCGTGCAACCAATACTGTCTTTGAGGCTCGGGAGGCCATCCATCGCATTCTGACCGGTGACGATGATCGTCTGCTGGTGGTGATCGGCCCTTGCTCTATTCATGACCCCAAAGCCGGTATCGAGTATGGCCAGCGGTTGCTGGCTCTGCGCGAAGAGCTCAAGGACCGTCTGGAAATCGTCATGCGCGTTTACTTTGAAAAGCCGCGTACCACGGTCGGTTGGAAAGGGCTGATCAACGATCCGTACATGGATGGCAGCTATCGCATCAATGATGGTCTGCGCATCGGTCGCAAGTTGTTACTGGATCTCAATGAGCTGGGCATGCCGACGGCGAGCGAATTCCTCGATATGATCAGCCCGCAATATGTCGCGGATCTGATGAGCTGGGGCGCGATTGGTGCTCGCACTACGGAATCACAAGTGCATCGGGAACTGGCCTCCGGTCTTTCCTGTCCTGTCGGTTTCAAAAATGGCACCGATGGCACCACCAAGGTCGCCATTGATGCCATCAATGCCGCCAGTGCCCCACACTGTTTCTTGTCGGTGACTAAATTTGGTCACTCCGCGATTGTGCAAACCGGCGGCAATCCGGATTGCCATATCATACTGCGTGGCGGTAAGACCCCCAATTACAGTGCCGAGCATGTAGCGGCGGTGGCGACCGATCTGGCCAAGGCTGGCTTACCACAAAAAGTGATGGTGGATTTCAGCCACGCCAATAGCTCCAAGCAGTACCAGAAACAGATGGAGGTCTGCACCGATGTCTGCAAGCAAGTGGCCCACGGTAGTCAGGTGGTGTTCGGTGTCATGGTGGAGAGTCATCTGGTGGCCGGACGTCAGGATCTGGTTGAAGGCCAAGCGGCGGATCTGACCTATGGCCAGAGCATCACGGATGCCTGTATCGGTTGGGGCGACACCGAGCAACTACTGCGTCAACTGGCCGATGCCGTAGTCGCACGTCGTCGCTGAGCCAGTGGCTCTCTAGTCGCCGTCTAGTGACAAACAAGGGCCGCCAAGTGCGGCCCTTGTTGTTGGTTCCAAAATTTAAAGATCGATGACCAGCTTGCCAAAATTCTTGCCTTCCAGCAGGCCGATAAAGGCTTGTGGGGCATTGGCTAGTCCCTGGACATGATCCTCACGGTAGCGAATTTTCCCCTCTTGTAACCAGGCCCCCATTTGTGCAGCAAATTCCGGGTAGCGGTGGCCGTAATCGTCAAAGATGATGAAACCCTTGAGCGTCACTCGACGAGTGAGCAGGGTGCGCAGCAGCAGAGGGGAGAAATCCGGCCCCTCGGGCAGTTCGGTACTGTTGTATTGGGCTATCAAGCCGCATAGCGGGATACGAGCTCCGGTGTTGAGCAGTGGCACCACGGCTTGCAGCACCGGACCACCCACATTTTCAAAGTAAACGTCGATACCCTCGGGGCAGGCCAGCGCCAGTTGGGCGGGTAGATCCCTGCTGTGGTGATCCACACAGGCATCGAAGCCCAGCTCTTCCACGGCGTAGCGACACTTGGTTGTACCGCCGGCAATCCCGACGACGCGACAACCTTTGAGCTTGGCAATTTGCCCGACTAAAGATCCAACGGCCCCGGTTGCTGCGGCAACCACAACGGTTTCGCCACTTTTCGGCTGGCCGATATCCAGCAATCCCATGTAGGCGGTAAAACCTGGCATGCCCAGCACCCCCAGTGCCCAGGAGGGTTGGGCCAAGGTGGCCGGTAAGGGGGTTAGACCGCTGCCTGTGCTGATGGCATGACTCTGCCAGCCGGTGTAGCCCAATACCCGATCGCCAATTGCAAAGTTGTCATGCCGACTGGCGATCACCTCACTGACGGCCCCTCCGACCATCACCTCGCCCAATGCCACAGGGGCAGCATAAGAGGGACCTTCGCTCATGCGGCCGCGCATATAAGGATCCAGCGACAGGTGCAGAGTCTTGAGTAATACCTCGCCGTCTTGCAGCTCGGGCAGTGGCAGCTCTTCCTGCCGGAAATTATCGAGCGTCGGTGTGCCATGAGGACGGGATACCAATACGATGCGTTGATAGTTCTGAGTCATGGTGATTCCTTAGTCTGAATGGAGTTGCTGCTGAATATAGTGGTTAGCTTGTGGTCCCGCGTTTGTCTTAACGCATTAGACCGGTCGCCTAGTATCTGCCGTTAAAAAAACGACGCGAACGTCGTAGTCAGTTTGATTGTTCACCCTATCGGCTTGCTTACTGCGCTAGCTCTGATGAATAAGGAACTAGCACAGTGAGCGCAATATTACTCGGCGGATCAGCCGGTGACGCCGAGCAAGCGCTGGCTACTGAGCAAGGCAGCGCTGAGTGCCGAATCATCGCGTCTGAGCTTGGTGAGCAGGCTGGCTCCTAGCCAGAGCTGATAGAGCTCTTCGGCCATCGCTTGCGGCGGAGTAGGGAGCATCACCTCATGCACGGCCTGCGCCTGCTCCAGTATCCTGGCCAGATGGGTCACTATCTGCTGCGTCCCTGCCAGCAACGCTTGGCGCATGGGTTCGGATAAATCCGCGACTTCGGCGCTGAGCTTGACGACCAGACACTGCTCCTCGCAATTCCCCTCTCGATAGAGTTGGTACCAGCGCGTCCAGTAAGCCATGATCCGTTGGCTCGGAGTCAGACTTTCGTCCTGAAACAGTACTTCAAGGCGACTCAGATACAGAGAGAAATAGTGTTGCACCAACTCGATACCAAACTGCTCTTTGGAACGAAAATAGTGATAAAACGAGCCTTTCGGAACGCCCGCTGTACCTAGTATTTCGGTCAGGCCGACTGCCGAGAATCCTTTACCCAGAATCAAACGGGTACCGGTTTCCAGCAGGTGCAGGCGGGTATCGGTAAATTCAGTTTTTGTATTCATAGTGACTACTCTAGCTGACAACTAGACCAGTCGTCTAGCGTCTTGTTCCTGTCCCTATGTTACGATCTCCGGCGCAGCAGGCCAAGTGCTGCTGTTTTGTCCGGCGCTTTGCGGAGCAAGGCGGCAGGGGTACCATAGCCCGGGACGGGTGGCTGAACCCGAGTGGGTATCCGGTGAGTATTGAATCATCCGATGGGTGACAGGAGAAGAGGCGGCAATGAAACAAGCGCAGCGTCATCAGGAAATTATCGAGCTGCTGAGTCAGTGTGGATTTGCATCGACCGAAGAGCTGGTTACGCATTTTGATGTCAGCCCGCAGACTATACGTCGGGATTTGAACGAGCTGGCGCAACAGAACAAGATCCAGCGCCATCATGGCGGGGCTTCACTGATCTCTACCAACGCCAGCCAGTATGCCACTCATCAGGTGCCACAATGGGAAGAAAAGGAACGGATCGCCCGGGTGGTTGCGGCCCGGATCCCGGATGGGGCTTCTCTGTTCATCGATATCGGTTCCAGCTGTGAGGCCGTAGCCCGAGCCTTGCTGGATCATCGCGACTTGCGGATCGTGACCAATAACTTGAACGTGGCGAGTATCTTGACGGCGCGGGATGACTTCACTGTCATCATCGCCGGTGGTGAGATCCGCAGCCGGGATGGCGGTATCGTCGGTGAGTCAACGCGAGATTTTATCGCGCAATTTCGCATGGATTTTGGTGTCGTGAGTATCGCGGCAATCGATGCACTGGGGGATCTGCTGAATCATTACTACCCTGAGGTGCGAGTGACACAAGCCATCATGGCTCACTCCCGCACGTTATTTATGCTGGCGGATCATGCCAAATTTGGCCGCCATGCCATGGTCAGTCTGGGCTCTATCTCGCAGGTGGACGTGTTGTTTACCGATGCCGAGCCACCACAAACCCTGTGCCAGTTGATGCAACATCACAAGGTAGCCTGGTGCGTGTGCTGAACCCGGCACTGGTGTGCCCATAATGAGGTGACTCGACTCAGTTCAGACCGGTGAGGCAAGATAGGCCTCCAACTCTGCTCGAGCTGGCACCGAAAATTGCAAACCGAGTTTGCTACGTCGCCACAAAATATCATCAGCACTACGCGCCCATTCGTGCTGCACCAGGTAATCGACCTCCTCTTGTGCCAAGCAGCCACCGAATAATCGGACCGGCTTCTGAGGCAACCAGAGCCTGGTTCGAGTCCCATAGGCTGTTGCAACACGAGTCGCTTGAGCTCTGTCCAGCCAGGGAGCATGGTGCTGATACTCCTGAATCAATGTGGCCAGCGGAACTGAATCACCTCCTGGGAGTAATTGCTGAGCACTCCAGTCTGGCCCCATAGCCGGGAAGTAAGGGGCGAGTTGGTGGCTGGCTGCCTCCGCCAGCTTGCGGAAGGTGGTGAGTTTGCCACCGAACACGGATAGCAGGGGGGCCTTTCCATCTCGATCCTGTACACTTAGTGTGTAGTCCCGAGTGATGGCTTGTGGGGCGCTCGATTCATCGTCGCAGAGCGGGCGTACTCCGGCATAACTCCACACCACATCCTGCGGTGTGATCGGCTGCCGAAAATAGCCATTCACCACCTGACACAGGTACTGGATTTCATCATCGCTGATCACCACCTGACGCAGATCCCCCTGATATTCCACATCGGTAGTCCCGATCAGTGAGTAGTGTTCCAGGAAGGGGAGCACAAACACCACGCGGCGATCGATATGTTGTAGCAAGTAGGCTTCTGGTCCCGGGTGCAAGCGGGGAACCACAATATGGCTGCCCTTGATCAGCCGGATCCGGCGAGGGGATGGGGCTTGTAGCGCCGTTTCGAACCAGTTTTGCACCCAGGGGCCGGTGGCATTGACCAACGCCGAGCAGGTTACGGCTCTGGCTTGACCTTCAGGTTGTGTCCTCAGCTCCAGCTGCCAGTGATTGCCATGCCGTGTGGCGCGATTGCATGCGGTGTGGGTGGCGATATGCCCGCCGCGCTCGTGAGCCGCGAGGGCGTTGAGTACCACCAGCCGGGCATCATCGACCCAGGCATCCGAGTACTCAAAACCCCGTACCACATTGGCATTCAGGCCATCTTCGGGATGAAAGTGGATGCCATGACTGGCGGGCAGACTGATCCGTTTGGCTAAATGATCATAGAGAAACAAGCCGATGCGAATCAGCCAAGCCGGGCGCAATTGAGCTCGATAGGGTAAGCGAAATCGCAAGCCACGCGCCAGATAGGGCGCTCGGGCGAGCAAGATCTCCCGCTCAGCCAAGGCTTCACGAACCAGGCGAAACTCGTAGTGTTCCAGATAGCGCAGACCGCCGTGCAGTAATTTGCTAGATGCCGAAGATGTCGCACAACCCAAATCGTCGGCTTCAAAAAGTGCAACCGACAGGCCTCGGCCTGCCAGGTCGGCCGCAATACCTGTGCCATTGATGCCTCCGCCAATCACCACCACATCGTAGTGCGGAGTGGTCAAGCCATGGGCTGGGATAGATGTGAGTGACCCCATGCTAGCCTTCCTTGTCTGACGCTGTTCTGTTGTCAGTATGGTGTGGTTATGGTGTGCGAGCCGAGTTCTGGATCCAGAAGTGTGAACCGCCTGGAAAAACAGTGTTGAGGGGCAATGCGTTCCCTTTCAACTTCGTGGTATGACGAGAAAATGTAATTTGATTACAAGCATTTGTATCTTTCCGCGTCTCTCAATTATCCATTGCTTGGGCGATGAATGAAATTTTTACTTGTCAAACATGGATGTCTGGTGCCTAAATTGGGGACTAACACCTTGCTGTTACGAGGTATTTTTAAAGGTGAGTCGGTTTTTTTCTTGCAAAACTGGACTCATCGGCACGAAAGCGGTGGCTCCTGCCGGGTGGTGAGTCGCCGTGTAGGGATACAAACTGTCGTAAATTTACCAAAAGACGTCCAAGCGGCGCCTCACGACCAGAAACTCAGTTGAGGAACACAGATGACCCGTTATTCCCTGGATAAATCCAAGATCAAAGTGTTATTGCTTGAAGGGGTAGACCCGAGCGCCGTTGAATTGTTTCATCAGGCTGGCTACAGCCAGGTGGAATATCTCAAGGGTGCTCTGGATGATGCTGAATTGCTGGAAAAAATCCGCGATGTGCATTTTTTAGGCATTCGCTCCCGCACCCATCTGACTGCAGATGTATTGTCCCGGGCGGAAAAGCTGGTGGCTGTGGGTTGCTTCTGTATTGGAACCAACCAGGTGGACCTGGGCGCGGCGGAAGCGCGGGGGATCCCGGTGTTCAATGCCCCATACTCCAATACCCGCAGCGTCGCCGAGCTAGTGACCGGGGAGTACCTGTTGCTGCTCCGCGGTATTCCGGCCAAGAACGCCAAAGCTCACCGCGGCGAGTGGGACAAGAGTGCAGCCAACTCGGTCGAAGCCCGGGGTAAAACCTTGGGGATCGTCGGTTATGGCCATATCGGCACCCAGGTCGGGATCATCGCCGAGAGTCTGGGCATGCAGGTCTGTTACTACGATATCGAAAACAAGCTCTCCTTGGGGAATGCACGTCAAGTCTCCAGCCTGCATGAACTGCTGGCCAAGGCGGATGTGGTGAGCATGCATGTGCCGGAAACGCCAGAAACTCGGGACATGATGGGGGCTGAGCAGTTTGCGGCCATGAAACCCGGGGCCATCTTCCTCAATGCTTCTCGGGGAACCGTGGTGGACATTGATGCCTTGGTGTCCGCGTTGGAGAGTGGTCATCTGAGTGGTGCTGCGATCGATGTATTCCCGGTTGAGCCAGCCACCAACAAGGATCCATTCAGTTCGCCATTGCAGCGTTTTGACAACGTCTTGCTGACGCCCCATATCGGCGCTTCGACGTTTGAAGCCCAGCAAAATATCGGCTCGGAAGTGGCCAACAAGCTGATCCGCTATTCCGATAATGGCTCCACACTGACGGCGGTCAATTTCCCGGAAGTGTCATTGCCGGTGCAGGGTCAGGTGAGCCGTTTGTTGCATATCCATCACAATCAGCCGGGCGTGCTCAATCGTATTAACCAGGCCTTCGCCAGCGAAGGGATCAATATCGCCGCCCAATATCTGCAAACCAGCGCCAATATTGGCTACGTGGTGGTGGATATCGAAAGTGAGCGCAGTGAAGAGGCTCTGGCCATGCTCAAGGAGATCGACGGGACCATTCGGGCGCGTATTCTGCTCTGATGCTCTGCCGCTACGAACATGAAAAAGCCGCCAATGGCG